>NZ_LJOU01000055.1:0-39796 GCF_001672085.1 Anabaena sp. AL93
GTAGGGGGAGTAGGGGGAGTAGGGGGAGTGAGAAAGAATTTTTCCAATGACCAATGACCAATGACCAATGACCAATGACCAATGACCAATGACCAATGACTAATGACCAATGACTAAAGAACTATTAAAACAAGTAAGAGTAATTGATCCTGTTCAGAAAACTGATACCGTAGCAGATGTATTAATTATTGATGGCTATATCCAAGCTGTCGCTCCGCAAATTACAGATTTTAGTGCCGATACTTCTATTCGTGATTGTCAAGGTTTAATTCTTGGTGCTGGATTAGTTGATTTATATAGTCATTCAGGCGAACCTGGATTTGAAGAACGAGAAACTTTAAGTTCTTTCTTACAAGCTGCTAAAGCGGGTGGTTTTACTAGAGTGGGTGTTTTACCAGATACATCACCACCCATTGATAAACCTGCTTTAGTAGCACAGTTACAGCAACAGAGAGATAGAGGAAAAGCTTCTCCCCATTTGCATATCTGGGGAGCAATTACCTTAGATCTAGCAGGTAAACAATTAACAGAGGTAGCAGATTTAGCCGCAGCGGGGGTTGTGGGTTTTACTGATGCTAAACCTTGGGAGAATTTGGGGATAGTCAGACGGATTTTGGAGTATCTTCAACCCTTTGGTAAACCTGTGGCTTTTTGGCCTTGCGATCGCCATTTGGCCGCTAATGGTAAAATCAGAGACGGTGCAGAAGCCTTGCGAATAGGTTTATCTCCCATTCCAGTTAGTGCGGAAACAACAGCAATTGCCGCTTTATTAGAATTAGTCGCGGATATTGGTACACCAGTTCATATTATGCGTGTTTCTACTGCTCGTAGTGTAGAATTAATTGCTAAAGCTAAAGCTCAAGGTCTTCCCATTACCGCTAGTACAACCTGGATGCACATTTTATTAGATACAACAGCTATTAGAAGCTATCACACATCCTTACATTTAGATCCGCCCTTGGGAAACCACCAAGATATGTTATGCTTACGGGATGCTGTGCGAACTGGGATCATAGATGCGATCGCTATTGATCACGCACCTTATACTTATGAAGAAAAAGTTCAAGCCTTTGGGGAATCACCACCGGGGGCAATTGGTTTAGAATTAGCATTACCCCTGCTTTGGCAAAATCTCGTCACCACTGGAGAATTTACAGCTTCAGAATTATGGCGCGTTTTGAGTCATCAACCAGCAGCTTGTTTGCAACAAGAAGTTAAAGCCATTCAAGCCGGGGAAATAGCCGAATTAACTTTATTTAATCCGTTGCAAACTTGGCATATAAACAAGGCAAATCTCCAGACACTTGCTTATAATACTCCTTGGTTTGGTCAAGAAGTTACAGGTCGGGTTGTGCAAGTTTGGTGTCATACTATACTAAATACGGGTGAGATTTAAACTTTTGCCAAATGACAAAGAACCCAGATCTGTAGGGGTAAAGCAAGAGCTTCATTGGTGTCAACTTAAGCTCAAATCCCTACCACACCTCGTTCCTAGTCTCTGACTAGGAATGTAGTATAATTTAAATTGAGGCTGCGGAAAGTAAGATTTTAAGAATAATTGACCGCAGATAAACGCGGATAAACGCCGATGAATACGGATGATAATTATTCTGAGCAGTTTCATATAAAATTGGTATAATCTATTTTAGTACATCAGAACTATATTAATACTCAATGTCTGATTTAATTCTGTTTTGGCATCGTCGAGATTTACGCATTTCTGATCATACAGGACTAGCTGCGGCTAGAGAAAAAAGTGCGAAGATTGTAGGTGTATTTTGTCTAGATCCCCAAATTCTCCAAAGTGATGATATTGCCCCCGTTAGGGTAGAATATATGATTGGCTGTTTGCAATCTCTTCAGGAAAGATATCAGCAAGCAGGTAGTCAATTATTAATTTTGCAAAATGATCCTGTGATTGCAATTCCCAAATTAGCAACAGCATTAAAAGCAAAAGCCGTATTTTGGAATTGGGATGTTGAACCCTATTCCCAAACACGAGATTTAGCAGTAATTGAGGCTTTGGAAACTCAAGGAATTGAATTTCTTAACGACAATTGGGATCAGTTATTGCATTCACCAACAGAAATTTTTAGCGGTGCAAAAACTCCCTATACTGTTTATACTCCTTTCTGGAAAAATTGGATTACTAAATCTAAAGCTAAACCAGTTAAAACTTTAGCAAATCTGGAAAATTTAACAGCGGAAGAACAAGAAATTTCTCAACTCACAGGAACTATTAATTTACCTTCTGCCGCAGATTTAGGTTTTATTTGGGATGCAGAATTAATAATTTCTCCCGGAGAATTAGCAGCACAAGAAAAATTAGATAATTTTGCCAAATCTGCTATTAATGAATACCAAGAACAGCGGAATTTCCCCGCAATTGATGGTACATCTCAATTAAGTGCCGCTTTGAAGTTTGGTGTCATTGGTATGAGAACTATTTGGCAAACTACGATAGAAGCACTGGCAAATAGTAACAGTGAAGAAGTAAATGCCAGTATCCAAACATGGCAAAAGGAATTAGCATGGCGGGAATTTTATCAACACGCTATGTACCATTTTCCAGAATTAGCTAAGGGTGCATATAGAGACACTTTTAAAACCTTCCCTTGGCAAAATAACGAAAAGTATTTTCAAGCTTGGTGTGAAGGAAAAACCGGCTATCCTATAGTAGATGCCGCCATGCGTCAATTAAATGAAACTGGCTGGATGCACAACAGATGTAGAATGATTGTTGCCAGTTTTTTGACTAAAGATCTAATTATTAACCCCCAATGGGGAGAAAAATATTTTATGCAGAAACTCATTGATGGTGATTTATCTGCTAATAATGGAGGCTGGCAATGGAGTGCTTCTAGTGGTATGGACCCTCAACCATTACGGATTTTTAACCCTGCGAGTCAAACCCAAAAATTTGATGCCGAAGCAGAATATATTCGTCAGTGGATACCTGAATTGCGTTATGTATCTCCAGAATACTTGGTAACTGGGAAAATTCCCCCGTTAGATTATTATGGAACAAATTATCCCCAGCCCATTGTTGATCATAAACAACAGCAAGCTCTGTTTAAGCAATTATATCAACAACAAAAGACTATTGGATGAAATATTATACCACAGGTGCGGGTTAAGTCAGAGTTTACAAAAGAAGGGAACAGGGAACAGGGAACAGGGAACAGGGAACAGGGAACAGGGAGCAAATAAGAAACAAAAGTTGCACCAGTTTAAAGCTCAGTCAAAAAAAGGATGTTTTTAAAAGATGCGTAGCACGAAAAAAACAGCACTTCGACACCGCTCAGTGACCGTGTCATTATTTCAATCTCATGTTTTTAAACATGAGTTTTTCCTGTTCCCTGTTCCCTCTCTCAACGAGTGAATTTAATTTTGTCCGACTACTTACACTGTTAGGGAACACCAAAAAATAAATTGCCCAATTTTGTGGGATGGGCATCCTGCCCGTCCTTGATGATTAGCGGGCAATTCGTCCCGCACCACAAGAAATTTTTGGGTATTTTTTTAATTGGAAGTCCCTTAGGTAGTAAAAATTCTCTCTATGCCAGAATAAACGTTAAATCGTTCCCCACGCAGAAAACCAATTAAAGTAATACCAAATTCCCGCGCCATAGACACAGCTAAACTACTAGGAGCAGACACAGAACAAACAATAGGTACTCTAGCCGCTATAGACTTCTGTAAAATTTCAAGACTAGAACGTCCGCTAACCATAATAATATGATTATGAAAAGGTAAATCACAACTTAATAAAGCAGTGCCAATTAATTTATCTAGAGCATTGTGTCTGCCTATATCTTCTTGTAAATTTAAAAGTTGTCCTTGCATATCGAAAACCGCCGCAGCGTGCAACCCCCCTGTAGCATTGAAGACACCTTGAGCAGCCCGCAACTGATCAGGTAGACTGTAGAGTAACTTAGGTGTCACCATCATTTCAGCAGCAATCATCGGATAACCCCGCAGCCTCAAAGCCTCAATACTGGCTTTACCGCAGACTCCACAGGCACTATTGGTGTAAAAATGTCGTTCTAAAGGTTGTAAGTCTACAATTAACCCTGGACGTAATTCTACATTAACGATGTTGTAGCGTTGTTCACCATCAATATTTTCATCTACACAATAGCTGATGGTTTGAATATCTTGTTTACAACTAATCACACCTTCATTATAGAGGAAGCCAGCCGCTAAAGCAAAATCTGCCCCTGGGGTACGCATGGTAATAGCTACGGTGCAACGTGAGGAGACTAAGCGAATTTCTAACGGTTCTTCAGTGGTGAGATAGTCTTGTCGTAGTCGCTTTTTACCATTCTCGACTACCCAGACTGGCATTTTGATTTTGCTTTTATTGAAGGTTTTCATAGGACCTCGCGGTAACCAAATTAAGATTTATTTGGCTGAAGGCGAACAGCAACAGCTTTATACTGGGGACACTTAGATTGGGGATCTAAATGAGGACCAGTGATGCGATTGGTGTGGGTTTCTGGGTAGTGGAAAGAGAGAAACAAAGTTCCAGGAGCAATGCGTCGAGACTTCTTGACTTTAACTTGGATACTTCCCCAACGACTTTCGAGATTGACTTGCTCCCCATCAGCAATGTTTTCCTGATCAGCATCTCCAGGATGAATTTCCAGGACATCTTCAGGAACTAACTCTTGGTTCGCCGTGCGACGGGTCATGGTACCAACATTATAATGTTCCAGCAGCCGCCCAGTAATTAAAAGGAACGGATATCCTTTGACCCCATGTTCAGGACTGGGTACGTAGTCAATCGCCACCAATTGCCCTTTACCTCCCATAAAGCGATCAGCGTGTACCGTAACCGTTCCTGGATGGTCAGGAGAGGGACAAGGCCATTGTAAGCCATCCCCTGCCAGACGAGCATAGCTGACACCACCAAAATAGTGGGGTGCAACCTGGGCAATTTCATCCATGATCTCTCCAGGATGTTGGTAATGCCAATTAGCTCCCATTTTCACGGCAACATCACGGATAGCTTCCCAGTCAGGTCGTGCTTTTCCGGGAGATGGTACTGTGGGTCTAACATATTGAATGCGCCGTTCAGCATTGGTAAAAGTTCCCTCCTGTTCTAAAGCGGCGGCGGCGGGTAAGATAAGGTGAGCATAGCGGGCTGTTTCACAGAAGAATAAATCCTGGACTACCATAAAATCTAGGTTAGAGAGTGCTTTCCTGACGTGAGTTTCATTCGGATCGCTTTGAACCATATCTTCCCCCTGACACCAGAGAGCGCGGATTTCGCCCCGTGCAGCAGCATCAATCATTTCCTGGCTGGTCAGTCCCGGTTGTTCTGGTGGTAATCCTCCCCAAAGTGGTTCTAAACGCCGCCGCAGTGCAGGATCATTTAACGGTTGATATCCGGTAATCAAGTTAGGCATACTGCCCATATCTGCATTACCTTGAACGTTATTTTGTCCTCGCAAGGGCAACATTCCCGCACCTTCGCCGCCAATACTACCGGTGAGCATTCCCAGGTTACATAGGGTGATCACAGAAGCAGTCCCTTGGGTTAATTCCGATAAGCCAAGACCATGCACAAATAGGGTTTGACCATAACTACCGATTAACTGGGCAGCTTCCCGGATCAGGTTGGTTTCAACAGTGGTAATACTGGCGATTTCATCGAGAGAAAGATGATTGACAAAGGCGCGAAATTCCTCATAGCCTTCGACACGCTCGTTAAGATAGTCGTGGTTGATCAAGTCTTCTGCAATTAAGACTTTGGCTAAGGCATTCAATAAAGGAACATTTGTCCCAGGGAGAAGTTGTAGGTGTATATCTGCATATTCTGCCAATTCAATGCGACGCGGATCAATGACCACCAGCCGCGCACCCTTTAGCACCGCTTGCTTGATTCTCGACCCAATGACCGGGTGCGCTTCCGTAGGGTTAGCTCCAGCAATGACGATACATTTAGCTTTTTCAATATCGAGATAGGACGCAGTGGCGGCTCCGGCACCAGTTACCATTTGTAGGGCGGTAGCGGTAGAGGAGTGACAGACTCGCGCACAGCAATCAATATTATTTGTGCCGATGATAGTGCGGAACAGTTTTTGGAGGAGATAGGCAGCCTCATTAGTCGAGCGTGAAGAGGTAAAGACCCCTAGTGCATCCTTGCCATATTCTGCCTTAATTCTCAATAATTCACCGGCGATCAATTCAATGGCTTCTTGCCAAGAAATGGGTTGAAATTCCTGACCAACCCGCTTAATGGGTTGAGTCAGGCGTTCAGAAGAGTGATGGTAAGTATGAGCATAGCGTCCCTTCAGGCATAAATGTCCATGGTTGACCACGGCTGTGGGAACGCCAGTAATCTGTACTACTTTTCCTTGGGCTGTACTTACTTCCAGACGACAACCCACCCCACAGTAACCACATACTGTCTGAGTCACTGTTTCGATGTGAGAGGCTGTAAAGCGATTGCGATCGCTAATTGCCCCTGTAGGACATTGATCTACACAAGCACCACAAGCTACACAAGGGCTTTCGGCAAAACTTTTTCCTGCACCAAAAATCAGATGGCTTTCTGAACCCCGACCGGCAACACTATAAACGAACTGCCCCTGGATTTGTTCACAAGCATTTAAACAAAGACGACAGGTGATACAGGTATTAGGATTGAATCTGAGGTAGGGATGACTTTCATCTACCTTGGCAGGGTGAGCGTTGGCAATGGCTGTTAACTGATAATCTTGAAGCAACCGAGTAAACTTAGTTTCTTGTCCATTACCTTGAAAAACAGGTTGCTCATTATCTAGGTAAAGGGAGAGAATATCCCGCCGCAATGCCTCCAGTTTGGGTGTATGAGTTTGAATTTTCATGCCCGCTTGGATAGGGGTGTGACAAGCACCCAAAGGACGGTTTTTCTGGTTACTTTCTACCAAGCACATCCGACATCCCCCTTCCGGGTGCATTCCATCAGCGTAACAGAGAGTAGGAATTTCCATACCCAGTCGTTTTGCTGCTTGGAGAATAGTTTCACCGTCTTTGATGTCAACAATCTGTCCGTTAATCTTTGCCTGTGGTGAATTCATGATCCTCCTACTCCTGACTGAAAAATCCGGTCTCCGAAATGTTCAATCATCTGGCGCATTGGATCTGGCATATATTGTCCAAAGGCACAGAGGCTTCCTTGTTCTATTACCTCAAATAGTCGTTCCAGTTGCGATTGGCATTGTGGTTGATGGATTTGATTGCGTACCAAATGCCAAGCCTTTTGAGAACCTAAACGACAGGGAACACATTTACCGCAGGATTCATCCTTCATAAACTTGAGCCAATGTTCTAACAAGGCGTGATAATCTGTACCTGCTGGCAGTGCCACTATGCCCCCATGTCCTAACTGAATCCCCTGTTCAGCCATTGTTTCATAGCAAATTGGCACATCCCACAGATCAGGAAGTAACAGACTGCCCATTGGACCTCCCAACAATACCGCTTCTAGGGGTTTACCATCAGCACCGCCCCCCGCTTCGGTAATTACTTCTCTCACGGTAGTTCCAAACTCTACTTCCACAATCCCCGGACGGGCAAAACCATGATTTAAACAGATGACTTTGGTTCCAGAACTAAATTTTGTGCCTAAAGCGGCATAAGCCTCAGCACCTTTTTCGAGAATAGGGGCAATATTAACTAGGGTTTCTACATTATTAACTACGGTTGGTTTGCCATAGAGTCCTGCTTCTGTCGGATAAGGAGGACGAATTTGCACTTCGCCTCGTAACCCCTCAATCGCATTCAGCATGGCAGTTTCTTCGCCGCAGACATAGCTACCCATGCCAGGGAAAATGGAGATTTCAAAGGGAAAAAATCCCTGAGAACCAAAAATACCAGCAGCACGGGCTTGGGCGATCGCCTCTCGCATCCGTGCGATCGCTTTGGGGTATTCGGAACGAATAAACACAATGCCTTGATTTGCGCCTACTGCATATCCACACAGCAGTATTCCCTCAACAACCCCATGAGGATCGTTTTCCATGAGTACCCGATCAATGAAAGAGCCTGGATCGCCTTCATCACCGTTAGCAATAACATAACGTGGTTCTCCCTTGGCTTGGGCGCAACTCCGCCATTTCTTGCCTGTGGGGAAACCTGCGCCCCCACGTCCCCGTTCACCAGCGCGTTCTAAGGTGGATAAGATATCTTCTGGACTACTTTGAAGGGCTTGCAAAAATGTCGAGTAAACTCCTGCATTTCTAGCTTTTTCTAACTGGGAATAGTCATCTCCTAAACGGACCGTAACTAGGGGTTCTTGGGCAAGACAGCGCACAGAAAGCTGAGGTTGTTCAACCTTTGATCCTGAACATTTATCTGGTAAATTTCGGGCTTCCTGGTGAAATAATAGCCGATCTTGAGCATCTAACACGGCTGGTGAGCGATCGCAATATCCAAGACAGTAAGCTACTTGACACTTTGAATACTTCTGGAGGTTGTCATATAAATTACCTGAACCAGCCAGCATACAGGATGTTCCTTGACAGACTCGCGTCGAAACCTGATGATCCTGCAAATCAGCGTAATAGGAGATTACACCTCGTACTGTTGCTTCTGGTAATTTTACCTGCTCTGCCAATGCTTTGATGTCCGATGTCTCAAGAGCAGTTTTCTGAGAACGAAGATAGTCGTGGATCTGTAACAGAGGTGATGTCTCGCCGTTGTAAGTTTCCCAGTAGCGTCTCGGCATTTTCATAATCTCAAGTAAATGAACTTTGTTGAGCCATTGTTCTGGCTTTTATAAGGGAAATGCCGAAAACCCTTGAAGATGTAGCTGACTTAGGAAGCTACATCTGTGCTTTAGACAAGGGATGAAGGCTAGAGGCAGGATAAATCCTGCATTGACATTAATTTAAAAATTTGAAATAATTTCAAATTTTAATCCATATTCGTGATATGATTAATTTGTCAGCAAAGACATTAAAAACCTACCGGGGGACTCTCGGAAAGTTACGCTTGTCAGTTCGGCTTCGCTCACCGCAAGCAGAGATGATTCTGCCAGTAATGGCAAACAGGATCAGGGCAAGAACCGTACATCTAAGGTAATACCTGAAAAGCGGATATTATTCGAGCAGTTGTCTTGACAATTATTCGATTAAGAATCCCCGCGTCTTTAGACCGGGGAGTGTCAAGCCCAGAAAAGTCTTCCCAGACCATTAAAAATAGAAGCAATAGCCACCACTAATCCCCCAGCATCATCAATGGCTATAATGAGTTGCTCAGGTGATAAACTACTGTTAGCTAGGGGACGAAAAAGTTCTTTACCAATGGGAGAAAGCTGAGAGATTAAACCAATCCCTGCTGTCACATTTAAGAACAGCATTGTCCATTCCAGCCACCATTGGGTCGTATGAATGGCTTCTTCAAAAGTAAAGGGGTCATCATCAGGAGTGGCATCTGCTTGAGAATTCGATTGAACTGGCAATTTACAATGGGGAGGGTTGTCAAAAAACATAGCTGCACCAACTACCAAAACCAAAAAGATGACACCCCAGATATAGAGGGTAGTAGGTACTCCCCAAGCAGCAATATTAGTTGGTGCTACCCTCCCCATAAAAAAAGCACCAGCACCGAATCCCATAACGGCTAAACCAGTAACTAAACCTCTTTTGTCGGGAAACCAGCGAATAAGAGTGACAATCGGGGTAACGTAACCGAAACCGTTCCCCAAACCTCCCAAAAGTCCATAACCCAGATAGAGAATCAGGATGTTTTCCGTCTGAACTCCGATTCCCCCAACAATCGTTCCTATCCCGAACAGCAGTCCGCCTAGTGTAGCAATTAACCTTGGACCTTTTTTATCTACTAGAATTCCTCCAAAGGCTGCTGCTAGTCCAATCATGCCAATACAGATCATGAAAGTAGCAGAAGTTTGTACTTCATCCCATCCGTGATTGGCAACGAGGTCGTTTTTAAAGACACTCCAGGCATAGACAGTTCCCAAGCATAACTGGATGATGACAGCGGCAATGGTGATCATCCAACGTTTTCTTTCAAAATGTTCTAATAACCTTTGCTCAGATGGATTAATGGTCATCGCTATTACGCTTCCTCTCTGGCAGGACTTTCACTGTAATTGATTATTGCTCGCTGTTTCTACCCCTCGTAATTTGGCTAAGGTATTGTGATATGATGAGGTGTATTTCCCATAAGGTTTCAACCCAGTGTGATGAAAGAGCATTAGGCAACCAGAGAAACTTTTTTTATCGTGCCAAATAGTTTTTTGCTCCGCATCCCAAAGAGGATAGACAAGACTTTAATATCTTTAACGGATTGACAATTTTTATAGTATATGATATGGAGGATATCCATTGGTGACAAGTTAAAGCCTTGACACTCTCATTGTCTACCCAACACGGCTTAATTATTTGATTCTCCGGGTAGGGGTAAAGTCAAAGCTCACAGGTGTCAACTTAAGCTCAAATCCCTACCACACCTCGTAACCTCGTTCCTAGTCTCTGACTAGGAATGCAGTTGATGAGGCTCTGCCTCTAAGGGACTTCCAATTAAAAAAATACCCAAAAATTTCTTGTGGTGCGGGACGAAAAGCCCGCTAACCATCAAGGACGGGCAGGAAGGATGCCCATCCCACAAAATCGGGTAATTTATTTTTTGGTGTTCCCTAATATCATTGAAGGCAGAGCCTTCTGGAATTAATTCCCAGTCTCTGACTGGGAATGAGATGACTTGAGTTCTTTGCGGGATAGAGGTTTTAAGTTAAGCTGACACCCTAAGAGTGAGACGTGGGGCTTCTGTCGGGATAGCTAAACCAAGGATAGTCAGGAAATTATACTCAAAACAGTTGGGACATGGACTTTTGTAAAATCACGAAAACCCTTATATATCATATTGTTTTTAATGGCTCAGGTCAGATTTGAACTGACGACCCCAGGCTTATGAGTCCCAGAATAAAGCCAACTATATCAAGAGCTTCAGGTTGTTACATTCTATTTCATAGTCAACTAATAGTCAATACCTTTATTCCAAAGGACTTATACAACCCCCTTGAGGGAATCTTGACACTGTAGAAACCAAAGCTTAGAATTTACACAGGCTATAGTCCCCAAGTCAAATTGAAAGCGGAATGTTAGTAAACTTTGACTTAACTCCACTTAGTTCTCTAAAACCTGAACTCCTTTATTGATTACTAATAGACTTTCTACTTCCCTTTTTATAGCCTCTTCTTCTTTAGGAAAGTTATCACCATATAAGCTTATATAAGTATCTCCTTGATTATTCATAACCCTAATAGCTATGTAACTATGATCTTTTGTATAGACAATAAACCTGCCATCATACCCTACTCTATGTAGAGACTTGGCATTATACAATTCATACTTAACTTGACTACCCTTAGAAAGAAGAATACCAAAAATCCCCTTACCTAAAGCATTGGGGTTGTTTTGTAAGCATCTAAGGTATTTGTAAGTTCCTCTGTCTACTATTAATACTTCTCCTGTATCTAGTAAAACTGCATTAGAGTTAGCAGCTACTTCTATTTGGATATCAAACTCAGAAAACTTCCTAATTATAGTTTCCTTAACAGGTTCCTCTTCTTTAAATTGTAGACAGTCATTTGGTCTAGCACTAGCTGACTGTGTAGCGGCTAGAAGTATAGCTGCTGAGATTAAAAGTGAAGTGACAAGTGATTTCATTTAACTTACCTGGTAGATGTAATCTTATGATACCCACGTTAGTAAGTAAAATCTCACTATAAAAAGTACATAAATCTTAACATTATCCTAAGCAGCCTTGATACCTGAAAACTAAGTAAATAAGTGTTTCTATAATTTTCACAGCATATCATCCTCTTGTTGACAACCTAACTACACCCCTGCTATTGTCTAAAAGGTTGCAATCATTACAAAACCCAAGGGTTGACTGTGATTAAGTTTACTCCCCTTGTACCAGCAGTGTAAAGGTTGACTGTGATTAAGTTCACGCCCATTACATTGTTACCAATAAGACTGATGTGTTGTGGTATCTCAGGAAACTACAGCCACAGATTTACCTGGGTAGATTGCTAAAATCAAGCATTCTCAGGCTCTTATCTCTCTAAGAGTCTTGTCTTATTGTCCTTCACTATGGAGTAAAAATTTCTATGGCTAATGTTACCAGAGAGGCTTTTGATAAGATTGATCTAGGTATGTGGGAGGCAGAGGTTAAGGAAATATTTGGTGATCCAGATGATGATAATCATGAAGATTGGGCAAACTTTATTCCTACAATTTTGATATGGGAAAATCCAGATGGCTCTAAAGTACAAGTAACTTTTTCACATAATAAAGTTACTGAAAAAAAATACATAGAAAAAGAAGAAAATTTAGAATAAATCTGTGCCTATCTGGTATACACTCCGTCCATGTTGAAAAGTGGATATTTTCCTATACCAAAAACTATAGGTTTCAAACTAGACGGGGTTTAGTAACAAATTTATTTGAGGAAATCACCAAAATAAGTCTTAATTAAATTATGGAATTTCTAGTTGCAAAGGTTGTTGGGCGATTACTTCTATTTATTTTAATCCCAATTTGCATAGCTGGTTTTGGATTTGCTGCAATTTTTTTTGGAGAAATATTTATAAGACTACCCAAGCTAGTGAGGTATTTTGGTTACTCTTTTATGGGATTACCAATGATGTATGTGTCTTTACAATTATTATTTGAAAGAGAGTTTGCTGCTGCATTATTAGGGTTCATGATAGAAGGATTAATTCTAGGGGTGTGTTACCGCATGGAAGAATTTGAGGTTAAACAACGCTGATAAAAGAAGTCCTCAATCTTGAAAACTCAGGTACTTCCTGTTCCTCTAAATTGCACAGCATATCATCACCTTGTTGACATCTTCAGTATGCCATTGCTACTCTTTAAAAAGTTGTAAGAATTACATTAAGGATATTTGTGAATAAGATAAGCAAAACAATAAAATTTATACTGTTATCTGTTATTGTTTCTTCATGTTCAATATTAAATAATGTTGCCACAAAGGAAGAATTTGATAAAATTAAGAATGAGATGAGCTACGAGGAAGTTATTGATATTATGGGTGAGAAACCAAGTGATGATAACTCTGAGCATTGGGCAACTTACGTTCCTACTGTTTGGATATGGAAAAATATGAATGGGTCTGAGGTTAGAGTTTCATTTTCTGAAGGTAAAGTTATCAGTAAAAGCCAAAAAGGTTTATAGATAGTTTTACGCATTATTTGTACCATATTTCTTCATTCAGATAAAATACCAATTTAAGGAAAATTATGCAGTCAAATACACCACATAAAGAATACCAAGATATTGATCTTCAGCTAATACTAAGATCAGGGGATTCCTTTCTACCAGCACAAACAATCAAGTGTTCTCTGTTTTGTATTTACTCTAAGCCTTTTTCTCCTTACCCAGGTATTATCCAATGTGAAGCTATGGCTAGAATTGATCAGAGAGATATACTGGCGTTAGAAAAAAATGGTTATGTAATGCTAGAACCTCAAACTCAAAGGCGTGCCAGTTTTATTCATGAAGGGATAACTTGGGATGTTTATGATTACACAATGCACCAAGAAAATAAGAACTCACAGAGTATTAATTTTTTGGATTTCCATTTAAACAAAAACACAAACCCATAATAACAATAAAGTGTGTGGCTTAGATGCACTAGGTGATCAAGCAAGCTATCACAAGTAATACAACTCAATAAGGTAAGAAATTATTTCCCAGATGCAGGTAGCTACCAAGTTAGTGAGCGATCGCATTTGGGAACTTACTAAAAATCTCACTTAAATAGCCCTCCACATTGAAAACTCAGGTACTTTCTGTTGCTCTAAATTGCACAGCATATTATCCCCTTCTTGACAACTTAATTACACCCCTGCTATGGTTTAAAAAGTTGCAATCATTACAAATTATGTTACAAAAAGGTCAACTCTACCGAGTGCAAGATAACTTTATGCTTGATAGCTATTTACTGTACAAAGGTACAATTACACTGAGAAGTAACAATAAACTTATATACATCTTTGAAGAGTATGAAGATGATCTACAAGATTGGGGAGCAGCAGAAATAGATTTTGATGAGGACAGAATGAAACAACTAACCATTACTCCTTATTAAGCAAGTAAATTTTATACTCATAATTTGGTTTAAGTTTGTGCTGTTGACATCTTGCCAGCTAGAATTCTACAAATTAGTGATTAAATTCGCATACTTTTTTACATTAATAAAATTAACTAGGGTGTTATGGAAGAAAAAGCTCCTTTATTAAATTTTACCTGTGATCTTAAAACAGTTGACAAATACTCAATTGCACTAGTGGAGGCTTTCCAAAAAGAATATCGCAAATATCTGAATAAAATAAGTCATGAAGATATAATTAAATTTCAATCTTTTAATTTTTTAAATCAACAATATTTTGACAGAACTGATATTTTTAGTCAGGATGCTATAAATAACTGTACTGCTGTAGAATTTTTTTTACGTTTTGCTAACAATCTCAGTCAAAATTATCATGAGTCTGCATTAAAAGGTTACTCTATTGAGCAGAGATTTACTGAGATGACTCAATATACAACTTCTTTATTATCCCAATCTCAAACAGGTAAATTTAAGGCTGAGAAGTACCTTAGTTCAACAACTTTTGGAATATATGAAAAGAGAGAAGAACGAGAATTAAGATATTATTATTGGATCGCTAGTTTAGAAACAAAACTTCTTGTTGAAGTTATCTTAATAATTAAAAAAGTTAAGGGTGAAGTTGATTCACCTCCCACTCAAGTAAATACACAAAATAGTTATTCACAACCAAACTCCTCCAGTGATTGCTTTGTGGTAACAGCTACTTTTGGTACACCTTATGCTAAAGAAGTTATTAAGTACCGCCACTTCAGAGATAAATATTTATCCCAATATTTATTAGGGCGTATTTTTATAGATTTATATAGTTTTTGGGGACCTAAATTAGCAGCAATAGTCAAGAAAAATCCAAGACTGAAGCTTGCTATGGCAAAAGTATTAGGTGCTGCCTCTCAGATGTTACCTGAAGTTAAAGATTATAAGTTGAAGTAAAAATTCTTACATCATACTTTTGAGTAGCCTTTAATATTGAGAAATAAGGAAGTTATTATGGTAATAATATATATTGTTCTGGTATTTTTAAGCCTAGTTTTGGCTGGAGTAAATATAGAAGTTTTCTTCTTTTTGTCTTACGATTTAGGAAACGTAATCAGAGGTAGGTTAAAGCTTAAAACTTTTATCAAAAGAACTGTTTTAGGTTTGCTTATTTGTCTAGTTTGTAATTTTGTGTCAGTAATTCTAACAGGAGAAATTGGGTTTAGATTTTCTGTTCTTTTCTGGTTAGGTCTTCCAGTTTTTCTTATAGTTGGATTAATATCCAATTTAATTATAGGACAGCAATTTAAGCCAAGTATGCTATATGACATAATAACAGAAGTAATAAGTAGGCAAGAGAGAAACAGACTTTAAATATTGTAAAACTAAGTAGCCCTTAACATTGAAAACTCAGTTACTTCCTGTTCCTCTTCACCCCACAAATCATCACCATATATTAACAACTAAAAATTATAAAATTAAACACTTTATCATTAACATTAGCTATTAGCATATCCACCTTATTTAATCTTACTTCCAAAGTAGAAGCTCAATTAGCTCCTCTTAGTATGGTTGCTGATTACAAAAGTGAAGAAAATATATCTTTTAATATATATATCCCTTCTAAATATCTCTCAGATAAGCCTTATGAGGGCATTCTCTCATGGTTAGATGTAGCATTTGCACAATCCTATGGAATTGCTTTTGACCATTGTAATGCTGTATTAGGTGGTTATACAAGGGCTGATAATTATAAATTTGTCTTTAGATTTTATTCTGAATACAATAAACAAAGTGTACTTGAAAGAAGTCACTCCCTCTCATGTGGTAAAGCCAGAGAATTAGCTGCTACTTATGGTTTAGTTGCAAAAAGAAGACTGCACTATGGAAGTAATTATAATCCTTATGTATCTACACTGAAGTTAGATACTAAACCTAAAATTATTAAATTTAAAAATTTGATTCAGTCAACTTTTAAAGATAAATAATTATCCTTACTGTGCAGAAGTTGTAAAGAAAGAAGCTAAAGTTTGTAAGCATTGTGGTAATCAATTGAATTAATGAATTTTCTCATTTATATCAGGATAAAAATATGAAACCCATTAAACTTTTTGTTGTTTCTCTATCAGTATTATCATTTTTATTTACCACCAATAACGCTCTTGCTCAACAGAGAAATGTAAAAAGCTCCTGCCGTCTTCACACAACTGCTGGTATTATAGGTAAAGGTAGATGCACCATCAAGACTTATATGGAAGGTGATTATATTATGGTTGTAGTTTACAAATCTTGGGATAAAAGACCTGATAGGTTAAGATTAACTAATAACCCAAAATGCACTCGATGGATACCGTTTCCTTCTGAAGAAAACATTGTTACCTGTCTTGTAGAAATGAAACTTGAAGAAGAACCTGATTGGGGTGTAGGATTTGCAGGAGAGTATGAAACCAATGGTAAAAAAGAATTTGTTTATGGTGTTGGAGGTAGTGGTTATGCTTTCTATTATAATGGACCTCTTCCTAGACCTTGATTTCAAATTTTTACTCAATCAGACTAATCATCTTAGCTAACTCTAGATACTCCTTAGCCATTTCCTCTACATTTTCTTTAGTAATGTTTCCATCCTCTACTATAGCCACATCTACAAGCCCAACTGAGGTTTGTACTCTAATAGCCATATCAAAGTAAAGAGTGTCATCTATTCCTAACTTATAGCTTCTAGCAACAAAGTATATACCCTTCTTACCTAAAGGTATTGTCTTCATATACTGCTTCTCAGCTTTATATATATGATAGGAACTGATTTGAGTAATATATGCTAACTCTTGAACTAAGCTAAATGCCTCTAATCTCAGGTGCTTTATATATTGAGAATAAGATAATTTAGCCCCTATAAATCCCATAACAAAACTAGCTTCTCTTGCCTCTTTCAATAACAACTCTAAACTAACTAACTCAGCTAATATTTCAACTACCCTATCTATAATGGTTTGATTATAATCAGAACTTAACTGAGTGCGTACTGCGTCAGAAAAGATTGAATGCCCTGTTAACAATTCAATCTTCTCAATTTGATTAGAATTAAGCAGGGTCATTATTTATCTTATTGAGTAATATTTAATAGAGCAGCAACACCTTTATTGCGAGTGTGTACTTTTAACTGAGGTTTACAATAAAGAGCATAGTTTTCAGCATCAGGGTTGCTAGAGGGTAAACTTGTGATAGCAAACTGCATATCATTTACAGATTCAGTGTTGTTTTGACCAAAACTGTACAAAGCCACTTCAGGCTCATTCACAAAGAACATAGAATTAGCAGGGCAGTAAGGGTCTTGAATGATAGGACGACCAGCATAAGTTACCCCACTAAATCCCAAATCAGCTTGACCACCAGGAAGTATGTTGTTGATAGCTACATTAGCAGCAAACAATAGTTTATACTTAGCTACAATTTCAGGTGTAGTATAAATTGCGGTGAAATTACCACCCTTACGGGCAATCCCTACTTCCATATCCAGCAATAATCCAGCAGTCAAAGCTCTGTTAGAACCATTGGTAGATGTAAAGCAAGACCAAGCAGTGTAAGTACCAGGATCAATACCAGCATAAGCAGCATTAGCTACCACCGCACCTAAACCAACTAAACCAGTACCAGTGTAAACATAACCACTCATAGACTCCATAATTGCCCTGATACCTGATTGGATTTCAAAACCAAACAAGTCACGCAGAACACCCTTACCAGCATTTTTAGCCTCAGCAATATCTTCTTTTTGCAGTTGAAAAGAATGTCTCAAGCGGTTAGCACCAATAGCTAAAAAAGCTCCAATAACAGCATCTTCAGTATAAGCAGACACAGATGTAGTAGTAGCCTCACCAGTTACACCAGCACCACCAACATTAGCATTCCACTTAATTGACTTTTGACCAGTTACTTTCTTAGGTAAGCGGCTTAACATTGGGTATTGATTAAGTTGCAGACTTGCAACTTCTTCTTGAACCACCAACTGCAAACTTTTAATAGCGTCAACAACAATTGCCATAATTATTTAAATTATTTTTAATTTATTTAGTATTTTTAGAATGAATCAAATAAAGCATCAGCAGCCTTAACTTTTTGATTAGTGTCTACATTAATAGATTTAGCTTCAGTAGAACCTGAGCCATTTACACCAGAAGGAGGAAGATAGAACTTACCTTCATCTGTAGTTAAATAAGTATTTAGAGCATCTTGTAAAGTTACAACATGATCACCTTTCTCCACATACCAACTACCATTTTCTTCTTTCAAGTAATCCCCATATTCTAAAGAAATTAACTTCTGAAGTGCAGTAGTATTCAATGTCCTAGAAGCAGCAATAACTTGAGTAATAGCTTGAGACTTTTTAGCAGTGAAAGCTTCTTTATCCTTCTGAGCTAATTGTGATTGTAACTCACCCAATTGTTGTTGAAGAGTTTTTAAAGTCAGCTTACTAGATTCTTCTTCAGATTCAATATCATGAGATTGAGAATTCTGAATAAGCAAAGATTTTTTAATTTCCTTTGTTAAACTAGCCGCTAACCCTTTATTAGCAGTAGTAACCTGAATCATTAACTCATCTTTCAAACCAGCAATAGAAGCATATATAAGAGCTTGAATTTCTTCTTGAGACATATAAAAATTATAATCCTTTGATTAGGTATCTACCTTTATAGTTGATAGTAAACTTATCTGGTTTATGGCTAATCCAGTTGCCCTACATATAATAATTGTCCAAACTTATTGTTTAGTTTTTATTTCTCTCTTAATTTGCTCTTGTTGATAAGCAGAAAGATTACCAACAAATAAATTAATTATTTGCTCATAAATAGATTCAAAAGAAGTAGGAGTTAGATTATTCTTCAAACTTTCTAAATTCAGTTTAGCAAGAGAATCTGCTTTAGAAATTAAAGAATCCAAAGTGTCAATTTTAAAAGAATTTAGCCCAGTTACCGATATTTTTTCAAAAGGAATACCTTGAGATTTAGCAACTAACTGAAGTAAATCTTGATAAGCATCTACAATAAACTCACCAAAAGCTTTTAATATAACTTCTTGCTTATGAAAATCTATTTCTTTAGATACTCCTGATTGAGCAATAACACCTTTAGATGATGATACCCCTCCCAAAGTAACCAAATCTCTTACTTGGTCTTCTATTTGGCTTAAAGAATCCATCATAAAAGGAATAATATGACCTTTAGGTTCACTCCATTCAAATTTATCAAGCTCAACTGTATACTGTAATCCAGTAGGAATAGGTTCTTCATTTACATAACTTTCATCTAATGCTGAATCAGACTTTTGAATAGTTTTATAAAATCTTTGGAAATAAGCAAAAGTTAATAAATCATATTTTGAGCAATCAATTCGCAAATGCTCCAAAGCTTTATGAGCAGCTTGGTCAGCTATCCACATTTCATCAGGTAACTCTAACTTGAGAATAGGTATAACACCAAATTTATGCTCAATAACTTCTCCCGCAAGAGGAATAGTAGTATCATCATTAACAAATTCCCCTGCTACAGTAGAGATATTGCCATATTTATCTAATTCTACAAAAGCTTCATAACGTGCAATATAAGTATCATCAATAAAAGTCCATATAACTTTTTTCTGAGAAATAGCTAAAGGATTAGAAGTATCTTCCACAATCTGTCTAACTTTAACCCAGTCAAGTTTACCCTTAGTCTCCGACCAATTAACAACTTGAAAAGGTGAATAATGAATTACATAAGGTCTAATACCCAAAAACTCCTCTTGAGATTTATTTTGAATATCAATATTCAAGTAAGGCTTATCTACATGAAGATACAACTTTTTAAATTTTAAAAGCTCCCTAAAAATCAGAGCTATTAAATTCTTTTCTGACCTACCAGCTAAATTAGTATCCTCCCTAAAAGCACTCCAAAAAGCAGAATTAGTCTCCTCTTCTATGCCATTAATAGTCAAAGTAGCATTACTTAATTTAGAAGCCTGCTCATTGATAGCAATGCTTAAAATATTTAAGTAAGTAAATTTATTAATTCTAGCCTCATATACCGCTAATTCTTCCCCTGGTCTTGGAAGTAAAAACTGTTTAATAGCAGCCTTTAATTTGTAACCCCCACTAACAAGTAAATCAATTTCCTGCAAAGCAGGAAGCATTCTTGTATAATCAGAATGTTGAGATTCTAAAATAGTTAACTTTATTTTATTTGGATACATATTATGATTTTAATTTTAATGTTTTATTCTGTATAGATACATACAATAAAGCAATTACATATCTAGCCGCATCAATTAAGTGGTCTGATTGACAATCAGCAGGTTTATTCAATAGATTTCCATCTTTATCAGATGCCCTGTGATAATCTTGAAACTGAGATTTAACTTCAGTTAAAGAACTATTAATAAATAAATTATTTTGATAAAAGAGGTTATTAATTATCTCAATAGAACTCATCACACCTAATTGACTTCTACTCACTTGAACTGCCCTCTTCAGCCCAGAAATATCTTGTTTATTTCCTAATATTCTTGCTGACTTAATAGCAGCAGGTCTATCATCTGGTACTATAAAAGCCGGATTAGTATCACCCCAATCACAACCAATATAAAAACTAAGGTCAGAAGGAATATTACGAATATTACTAATAAAGTGACTATCATTTAATTGGTCAAATAATTGCCCATCAAAATCTTCCCAGCTTGCTTGAAATTCTTGTCTGTATGATTTTGGAGGCATCTGAGACTTAGCAATTCTTAATTGAGACTTAGGAAAGTGAGGATTATCTTTAGTATAAAAATTAAAATAAGCCCATTCTTTTAAATCTTTAATCTTTTGATAAAACTTATATAAAGGATGACTTCTACCTTTTGGAGTAGCACATAATAGAGCTTTAGAACCTGGAGTATCTGATAACGCAGGAAATATAGTATTATCCCAAATACCAACTTTTATATCCTGGAACTCATCAACAGCAGCAAAGTAAATCTTTAATCCTCTTAATCCATCTCCATCATCTTCATTTGTTCCTCTTAAAATAACATCAGGCTTATTACCTTTAAAAGATATTCTTAGTTCTGAATTATTAATACTCTGTACAAAAGGTGCATTCTTTAACATACCTTTTAAAGCCTTCCAATGTACCTGTCTAGCTTGCTTTAGAGTAGGCATGGCAATTACTACAGTAGGAGGAAAGTTAGGGTCATAAGGTTGATTAAAACTTAATGCAGCCACTAATGCTTCAGTTCTTAATTCATGAGACTTACCAAACCGCCTACCACAAACTAATAACTTATAAGGTTTATCACATAAAAATATCTTCTTTTGATTTACATGGAGATTAATATTAAATGTACTATTTTTAGAGGTCTTCATCAGTCTCTAACTCCTGATAATCAGGGTGATTAGGAGGTACTGAGTCACCTATAATGACAGGACAATTAATAGTTTCATTAGTTTCCTTTCCTACCTCATTTCTGATTTCTTTAAGAGCATTTAAAGCTAGTGTAAAATCTTTTTTATTAATGGTAATTGCAGTACCTTTAGCAGTTTGTACTTCATGGGGAGAGCCTTCAATTGATTTATGAACTAACTCCTCAAGAATCACTAATCTATTGATTTTATCTGTTAAATTAATTAACCCTACTCTCTTAGCAAGTGCATAAGTTAAATCCTCAGAAGATTTGGTTTCTGCTATTAAAGGTCTAATTCTCCTCAATAAAGTTTTTAATTGTTTGTGAGAGAGTGGTGTATTAAACTTACTCTCAAATAAAGACTGCATCTGTTCATAACTTAAATGTGGCTGAATTGTAGCCAACAACAAGATGAAGTCCTTTTGTATTTCATTTAATCTAGGATTCTTCATATTTTCAACAAAAAAGGTGCTGAATTAGCACCTGAAGTTTATAAAAGTTTCTATACAAGTAAACATTTGTCCAAAGTTATAGAATCTGCAATATCTCAAAAGATAAATATTCCATAGCCTCAATGAAAGCAATCTCAACAAAACTCTCAAAAGAGGAACTACAACCTTCATTTAGATAGATATTTGTCAGAATAATTCTGGACTTTTCAGACTTGTTGTAGTGGTAATCTATAGCAGCCCTCTCCCTGTTAGTCAAACCCCAAATACATTTAGTAAGTTCATCAGCACAAATCTGACCAAATAATGAGTTATCAGGATGTAGTTCTGTTAAATCTTTGTAAAGGTTGGACATATATAAATCAATATCATCCAGTAAACCTTGAAAGAAGAGTCTCATAACTTCATCCAAATCATAAAAATCAATATAGGAAGTAGCTAAAGTAGTCATTTATTTATAATCCAAAAAATAATAATTAGTAAATATATTTAGAAATTAAGCCTTGAGGATAACTTCAAACAATTGCTTCCAATCTTTACTACGGTGAGAACATTCTTTAAAGGTTAATCTATCTAAGTATCTATCAGAATAGAGTGGGGTTTTAATATTAGCAGTCTCAGATTCCAAAATAGTAGAAAGATTATTACTCAACCACCTTTTAATATCATGCTTATCCTTAGTAGAAATATCAGGGTTATGGATATATTCTTTGATTACTTGTATCGCCCCATAACTATTTCTCAAATTGGTGTAGTCTAAACCAAAAGCCTTTTTAAACTGATAAGATAAAGTAGATTTAGGTATATTAAATCTTTTAGATAAATTTCTCAGAGAGTATCCTTGTAAATAGAGTTGGAAGGCTTTATTAAGTGTGTCCATGCTTAATCTTTCCCTATTCCTATTATATAATAAATATACACAAATGTTAATAGTATTTAGTAGGTAAATATGATATTAAGCTAATAAAAATCCTCCTCTAAGTAGGAGGATTAACGGATTATTTTTAGAAGAATTTCTTGAATTAAGCTGCTACTTCTCCATAAGGTCTTAACTGAACTACATTAGACTTTTTAATTAATTTACCTGTTCTGTACCCCTCAGTTATTTGGTCATTTAATTTAGCTACTGTGCGGGGAGAAACTACATATTGGAGGTCTTCAGTTCTCAACTTATTGAGTAACCAGAACCAGGATTCCATAGGGGAACTTTCAATAAAGTTTGTTACTAATCTTTGAGCAATGTTTTGTAAGTCCATAAAAGTAATCTTTACTTTAACTCCAAGTAAATTAACATATCCCTCTTGATTATTCATCAACTCTTTAATTAGAGTCTTAGCTTCCCAGGAAATACCTTTAGGACTACAGAATATAATTTCAATTGGTTTACCAGGATATCTTTCAAAAGCAAGCTCAACATAGTGTTTATCAAATATAGTAACTCTTACATCTTGCTCAGTTAGAGTGTGGGATTTTAACTCATAAATCTTGGTAACTTTAGGTAATCTTTCGATCCAATCCCAACGTCTGTGACTAGCTTCATCTGGAGTATAAAATGTATTCTTGACCCCAACCTCAAACTTAAAATTAATGTTACTGTAAGAAGCTAATTCAATGATTTGTTTCTGTAAAGTATTCTCATCAATTCTGATAGGTTGAATATCTTGTAAAACTAATTTTTCAATTGATTTAGAACCTAAGTTTTGAAAGTCTTTAGCTACCTGTGTACGCCCCTGAACCAAATAAGAATAAGAATGTTGCCAATTGCCAACCCAAAGTGAGTTAATACGCCCAAGGGATTCCCCATAAATTTCTTCATAAGAGGTCTTAAATCTAGCTAACTCGTCACCTTTTAGTAACAAACTCTTTCCTGATAAAGGTTCTGACGGTTCACCTTTAAAGTTACTCGTCAAATTAGCTTTATTAGCCCAGTGATTAACATAATCTTTGGAGTCTAAACCTTTAGATTCAGACAGTTGACTCATAATGTAATAAGCATCTGTACCATCTTTTCTAGCAACCCACTTTAAGTTATGCTTTCTTGTCAATAAACATAATTCTTCAATTGCAGTTAGGTCAGCATTTGGAGTAGCGTTAAAAATAGAGGTCTTTAAGGATTCAGTGCTTGTAATGTTATTCATAATCTTTAATTTATAAGGAGGGTATTTAATAAGTTTTGTTTGTTTCCTCATACTTAATAATATACAACAATAGTAGTTGCATTATGTGGGCATAATTTTAGTAATAGTTGACATTAAAAAACCCCCAGTTGGAGGTTTCTAATATTATTTAACTAAACTTACTTATCCTTATCTTTAGCCTTATTTATATTGTTTACTATCTCTAGGTTAAGTCCTATTGTGGCTGCCCCTACTATAGCTGGGTTAGCTGTGGCTATCCCCACAATCCCCAATCCTGTTAGTATTACAACTTTAGCTATACTCAAATCATTTGACATAATATAATCCTTTGTTAATTGTTGGTATCAGGTGTCTGTTTCCTGATGTTTAAAGATTACCAAAAGGATAGTTATAAAAGGTGGGCGTAAATATGAGGTTCTCTTTTGGAAGAATGCGTTAATTTAATTGATATAAATAAATTATTACAATAATTCTCATGCTGCCCATAAAGTACACATTTAGCTATTTACAAATACTATAGATCATGATAATATTATTGAAGTGGAGCTAAGATATCTAGAAGATGAAAAGTAAAGGTTAGTTTCCTTTAGCTGCTCCCTTTCTCACCAAACTCAATAAACAACTGAATAGAAAAAACTGAATATGACAAACGGATATATCATCAAACGTTACAGAAGTCCAGAGTCCACTAAAGTCCTCCTAGACAACTTACTTAAAGATTACTCCCAAGCTGACTATCAATTCTTTGTTCATGTGTATTCCTCTACCTTAATGAGTCTCTCAAAAGGGGAAGATGGTTGGGTTCCTGTTAGCTTCAAGTTGATGCAGGAGCAATGGACTCAGAGAGTTAAGTTAGCCATTGATAAGATGATTGAACAGGAGCTAATTGAGGTTAAGCATCTGGGTACTTTTCAACTTGTAGATGGTACTATTGTTAGCCAAACCTACTCAAAGAAAGATGGCTTATCTAGAGAGTTCCGCATCCATGAATCTGCGTTGGTGATGTTACTGGATTCAGGCATTAAGACACTGGTAGAAGCCAAGTCTTCTAAATATTATGACCTGATGACTGGTAAAGTAATTAACAGACACAAGGAACCTAGATACCCTAAGAATATATCTGGTCACAATTACCCTGACGTGATACTTAACGCTCTAGAGCTTATTGAAACCTGTACAGTTAATTTAAAGGCTATCAGGGATCACATGGATAAGTTAGTTAGTGCAGCAGACAGTATCTTTGGTAGTGGAACTGACAAAGATCGCAAAGCCTTAGCAATTGATAACTGTGCTTATCAACAGATACTAGCCAATACAGTTAATGAGCATGGTGATTTTGTAGATTACAGAGTTATATTCAGTCCTAATGGTCCACAGATGAGTGGCAGAGTAACAGAAGCAGGTGTAGGTATGCAAAACTGTAGTCGAGCTATGAAGCAAGCTGGCTTTAGTGGAGTACCTAATCTAAAGAACTATGATTTAAAGTCTAGTCAGGTATGGGGTCTGATTCAGCAGTTTGAGGATTGTAATGATGATGCTCAGTGGAAGGATAAGATTGACACCACTTGGTTAACTAACTACTTAGAGCAAGATAAACAGGTATTTGCTGATAGGGTGGGTGTCAGTAAGGATAGATGGAAAGAGTGCTTTCTAGCTCTAGTCATGGGAGCTTTCATGATTGAAAAGGTTACTGTAAAAGACTTTGCTCCTGTAAAGGCTGTTAAGAAAGTAAATGGTGAGTTGATTGAAACTGATGCTGCCCCTTCTAGAGCCTTGTTTAATTGTTTCTATCAGGAGGCAAATGGGAACCCTGAGTTAGCTTTGAGTTACTACCAAAAGTTCTACGCAGTAGTTAAACCTCTAAAGGTATCTATTGATAACTGGCAGGAGTGGTTGATTAAACGATACATTGTGAAGCACTCTATTTACCCACGAGGAATACATAAAGTAGTTAATCGAACAGGTATTGGCTTTGAGCTTACCCATTATAAGGATGCCAAGGGTGAGTGGACTAATGTAAACACTCTTAAGAGAAAGCTGAGTGCATTCTTCCTACAGGGGGCTGAAGCTGGCTTTATACATCACCTCACTGCTTTGGGTCCTGTGTATGGGTTCCAGACAATGAACAACCAACATGATGGTTTAGTAACCATTGGTGCTATCCCCCAGCAGGCAGTTGATCTAGCTGTAGAAAGATCAGGTTTGAGATATGCAGTTCTAGAAGAGAAATCATTCATCTAATACCTAGAGGGTAATCCAAAGGAGAGGCTAAGTTAATTAGTGCCTCCTTTGCTATATATGGGGATGAGTTAACTGATTGCTAGGTTGGTAATAATTCAGGAAAGTAATAACAATAGTAAACTGTAAGGGGTTCGCTTCGCTCACCCCCCTCTTCTTTTGAGAGAATATATATAATTAACTATATACAATAGCTATCTTACATTCCCTTGTAGAAGTTAGCATATATGTTAACTGAAGGTGTTGAGACACCAAAATTTTATAGTTAGGGGAAGGTTAGCTAGAATAGGGAGTAGATAAGTAGAAAGAGGTATGTAAGAAAGGAAGGTAAGGATGGGATAGTGATAAAGGATTAGGATACATAGTAAACTACCATAGGTATGTTAATGGATATACTATAACTTATATACAGTAAGGCTTTCAGGCTAAAAACACACCTCGCACGCTAACATTTAGTTAATAAAACTACTCTAACTCACTGAGATAGTATAACCTTATTTAGTGGAAGATAATAGAACCTCTACAAAGTAGTTATGGGTATTAACCCAATAAAACCCACTTAAGTTAACTAAAGCATAGTTAGACAAAATTTTATAGTCAGGTATGGATATAGATAGTAAGGATAAAGGTTAGGAATAAGGTAGACAAGGAAGGAATAAAGGGAAAGTAGTAGAAAGGGAATACAGGATAAGAGAAAGTAGAGTCTACTATACCATAGGTATGTCATAATAGTAAAAATAATACTCTGTATCCATTGCACTGTATAGCTTCCAGCCATTCCAACACACCTCGCATGCTCCTACTTGGGATACTGCAAGTGTTATATGCAACTATAGATAATTCACTTTACTTAGATAGTAAAAGCCCCCTCTAATACCCTATACTAACTATCAATAGAGCGATCGCATCAAAGTGACCTTAATCACAAAGCTAGGGTATAAGGTGCTATATGGTGGTTAGGTACTTAAGCAGGTGTGGATTATGCAGGAAAAAAGAACAGAAACCATTAATCAAGTAATTGAGGGTTATAAGATACTAAGTGAGATTAGTACCGTTATTGGGAAGGTATTGGAAGGAGATAAAAAAGATCATACTCAAGAGGTTTTATATAAACTCCTCCTTGGTATGCAAGAGAAGTTAGGTACTCACTACCAGAATATAGACCTTTTAGCTAGAGCTAATGGAGTTAAGATTAAGGAGTATGAGGGTACTGAATCTGATGATGCAATTGATTGGAATAAACTTTATGAATTTATAAAAACATCCCTAGAGTAATATCAACAAGTTAACTAACATTACCCCTTTCATATTAAGAGAATTTAATGAGTTAGCTACAATATTAACTAACTCATTAAATTAATCATTTAATATTAATGTTTCTTAACTGGGGCAGATTCCAATTTTAAAGTCACCTCTACTACCCCTGTTTTGCTAGTTGTGGTTACTTCCTCAATAGCCTCTACAGTTTTCTCAAATTTCTCATCAGGAGCAAGTTCTTCCTCAACTGTTTCACCAGTTGTGTAAGTTTTAATGATCTTAGATGGGGGTACTGACATAATTTTTAGATATGGCTACACTACAGCCATCATTTTATTTTTAATACACTAATACCACCCAGTAGGGTTTTCCGTACCTCTAGGTTTCATCCCTTACCTTGCAAGAATGAAACCCTCCTACCCATGAACCTATAGTAATCATTAGTAGAGCGATCGCATCACAGTGACCTGAATCACATACCTGATGTATAGGATGCTTTATTGTGTTTAGGTACTTAACCAGGTGTGGATTATGACTGATAATGAGATTGTGGAAGATAAAAATCTAACTGCTATGGATCTGAGAAGAAAGGCTGCTGGTAAATTATTAAATGCCTTTAATCAGTTAAGAGAAACCGACATTTTAATGACTGGAAATATATTATCTGGAGAACAAACAGAGCTACGTCAATTCTTACTGGATACTCAAAGGTCTATTGCTTGTCAGCTAGAAAATATAGCTATGGTTGATGGGGCAACCATCACGATTTTTGAAGATGCTGATAACTTATATGCACCTAATTTAGATGTAATTAATATGTATATAAGTGGAGAATTAAACTTAGACATACCTAGTTTACTTTAATTACCCCTCTCATATCAAGAAACCCTGATAAATCAACTATTAGATTAGCTGACTTATCAATTCACCATTTACCATTAGAGTTCTCAATAGGGAGCGATCGCACTATAGTGAACACTATCACCTAAACTGAATAGCTAATGGTATACAATCCCACTGTAATCAATCAACCAAGTGTGTAATTATGAAGGCTCAAGAAGCAAGAAAAGAAGCAATCAAAAAATTATATAGCTCCTACTTATCAGTAGATGGGGCTTTAAATTCAATGCCTTATGGTGAGAATTTTACTGTACATAATGATGATGATCAACAATTTGTAAGTAAACTTGATTCTGTAAAAAACACGCTTGAAGAAGCTTTTGAAGATTTGTATGTTGCATACAGAATAGAGGTAATTTCAAGGGAGGAAATTAGCACCAAGCAAGACTTAATGCAGAAAATTAAAGAAATAGCAGAATCTTAAACCCTCAGCCCCCATTCACATCAAAAAACTTGATGAGTCAACTACTAAATTAGCTGCTCATCAAGTCACCATTTACCATATTTGCCGATAGAGATATCTGCTACTAATAAGATGGTGTAACTCCCCTCCTTCTGTCATACTGTCGGTCTGCTTCACGCTGTTCATCAAAACTAGATGGAGGATGGAATGTATTATTATTAGGGCTATACATCCCTCTCATGCAAGACTTAAAACTTCCCATTATCACAAGAGCAAGAATAGTCCCAATTATTCCACCTGCATTATTATCTGCCATTCACTTAGTATTTAATTTCAAGACTCCTATTTCAGAATAACTTTTTAGTAGCCCATTCCTTACAGAATAATTACTGAAATATATATACAGACATATACTCAGTATTTGAGAGACATTTATATTTTATTCAGTTGCTTTTATCAAGATATAAAATAACTTTTTCATAACTAATATCAAAACCTGAATTATTTAATGTTGCTATTAAACCTAACGCATCTGAATGAATCTGTAGAGCCACTAATTTACCTTTAATTTTATTACAACTCTTCAGGTATCTTAGTAATTGTCCTACCGCATTACAGTCTATAATATCTTTTTTAAATTCTATTATCTCATCTCCATTAACTATATCAACTCTACCTTTTCTTAATTTCTGCTGCCTACTTCCACCAAACCTAGCTCTGTACTCTCGCTCAATGTCAACTTCTACAAAATACATTTTAGGATTATCTAAGCAACAATCGTCCAGATAAATATAAGCTCCTAAATAATTAGCCACCCATAAACTTCTAACTTTATGAAAATATCTTCCATACTTTTTATTAAAGCTATCTTTAAAGATTTTTAGACTTTTCCCCTCTAATTTAGTAACCTTTCCATGAAGATAATACTCCCTACCAATAACATAGTTTTTGGCAAAGTCATTTAATTCTACCCCCTTAGCTTCACAAATATGTTTCATAACAAAAGTTACTTCTTCTTCAAAGATAATCCATTTAAGGTTATGCTTTTCAATTAATAATCTCAACCTATTTAAAATTGATTTATCTGCATTAGGATGTTTCTCTAAAATCAACTGAGTTATATCTATTGAGTCAGTCATGGTGATTTTTTTAAATTACTTAAATCAGGTTATTCCAATTAAGTTTTTAGTTCTATAATGGAAATAATTAACCTTTATTATTTAGGTATTCAACAATGCCAATACCAATCAAAAATGAAATTAACATAGTATTTTCAACCCTACCAGACTTGATAACTGGTTGGAATACTGCAATACAAAAAGTATTTGCAGAGGAGCAAGAAGGTCAAAAGGTAGAAGTTTTAGAAGCCATCCTTAAAGAATTACCTGAAATGCAAAAAAAGTTTGATTCAGAAATTCAGAAACTAAGTAAGAAAATTGAGAAAGAAATAGCAAAGGAGAAAAAGAAAACAAGTAGTGTATAAGCCAGTAATAATTTATTTGTAAAATATTTCTGGAACTTCAAGTTGTTTGATTACTCCTGAATAATGCTTGTAGATTACTTCAGGAGAATTACCCACCATATCAGCAACTTGTTTAACACTAATACCTGCCTCCAAACATAGAGTGATAAAAGTGTGACGACAGTTATATTGAGGTAAATAATATCTAATCAACTTATCATTGACTAAATTAGTTAATACTGGTTTCCATACTCTATTGAGAAAGTTATGAGTATTTAGCTCTCTACCATTGCGATTATAGAAAAGTAATTTCTCAGCTTCTTCATACCCAATATCATTCAAAAGTTCTCTCAGTTGACTATTGATAGGAAACAATCTAATTTGGTGAGTTTTTGTGTCTTTCCTTATCCTGACATCAGAAGGTACAGCCTCAGCAAATGTGATATGTGTTGAACTAATATGTTTCCATTTCAAGGCTACAGCTTCTTCAGGTCTGCACCCAGTACAAAATAAAAGCCTGACATAATTAGTGTAGTAAGAATGTGCCAAGGGAGAGTATTTAGGGCAATACTTATTACTAGCAAAAGCATCAATAATAATAGCTATCTCTTCTTGACTAAAAGTAAGAATAGTATTATTTTTCCTTTTGGTTTTAATAGTTTTAGCTAAATCTTTGAAGGGATTGATTTCTATTAGCTTAGATGTAATAGCCCAATTACAGCAAGCATTAAGCTGTTTAAGGGTACGCTTGGCTGTTTCAGCAGAATAATTACTTAGTAAATGATTCCTAATGAGGATTGCATCTTTAATGTCGCCAGTAGGTAGTGCTTTAATTCTTTTCTCTATTAGTGAGTAATCCCTGATAACAGTAGACTGTTCCACTTGATTACTCTTAAACTGAACATACTCACACCATAAGTCTAGTAAAGTGGATGTTTTTTCCTTTTTAGCAGCCTGATAGTCAGGTTTGTATTTAGCCAGAGTAGGGTCAAAATAGCCAGCTATGATATCTAGCTCTATCTGCCTTGCTTTCATCTCTGCAACAAGTCTATTCTCAACACTGTCAGCTAGATTCAAAGACAAGTATTTCTGATTACCAGCAAACAAAGCTCTAGGAAATCTTAATCTAAGACGACCTTCAAGGGTTTCAATTCCAATTTTCACTGACTATCCTTGACTATTTTAGGTTTGCAGAGCATAGTCAAAAAATAGTCAAAAGGGTGTAAACACAAATATTCAGCCCTCTAGAACTTTTTATGACTAGGAGCTGAAACCCTGATATAGTAATGTTTTAAAAATGGCTCAGGTCAGATTTGAACTGACGACCCCAGGCTTATGAGTCCCGTACTCTAACCAACTGAGCTACTGAGCCACGTTGTTTTATCAACTTATCTTAAGATAGCACACCAATTTGCATTTGACAACTATCAATTTCCAGATTTTTACTTTCAAAATAAAGAGAGGGAGTTCACCTCCCTCGATTAACCAAAAAATCACTAAATCCCCAACCAGCGAGAATTAAATGCGATTGGGTAAGAAAGCGATAGGGTTAACAGCACCCTTGCCAGATGGATGAACTTCAAAGTGACTATGAGGTCCAGTGCTGAAACCGGTGCTACCCATAGCCGCGATTGGCTGACCTTGTTGCACTCTTTGACCAGATTGCACCAAAATTCGGCTGTTATGTCCATAGCGAGTCAGGCTACCATCATCATGACGGATATCCACAACGTTACCGTAACCACCGCTGTTCCAGCCAGCTTTCTCCACTACACCAGCAGATGAAGCATAAATAGGTGTGCCGGTTGAGTTAGCAATATCAATCCCCCTGTGCATTCTTCCCCAGCGCCAGCCATAACCAGATGTCAGAACTCCCTTAGCAGGCCAAATGTAGCCTGTGGTGGAAGAATTAGCTGGGAAACTGGGATTGTCTTCAGTGGTCTGAGGCAAGTGGATATCCACTGCGGCTATAGGTGGTAAAGCGGGAGAAACAGAAGTTCCTCGCAATTTTCCTAAAGAGTCAGAGGCACTAGTACGAGCAGGAGGCACCGTTAACTTAATGCCAGATGATTTGGGGGGAGAATTCCATCTAGCGCCAGTTTTGCTAGGCAGAAATTCTGGGTTAATTGGCTCGTTGGTGGGAGCGGATGCTGTTACCAGAGTCTTAAGCGGTTGATTGCTGTAGCTGGGCAATATTGCTTGAGGTACGGCAATCTGGATGGCATTCGCTTGAGATACTGTGAAGTTATTAGATGATTCAATAGCAACAGGTACAGACTGAATATTGTTTTCAGGGGCTGTAACAGCTACACCAGATTGTTGAGCGCGGTATTTATAACGCAATCTCTCAATTTCTGCTTGCAAGCTACGGATACGTTCATTACCTTTGGCTTTAGATACCTTTTGCACGGGTTTTTGTGAACCCTGCTTTTGGGAAAAAGCTCTTGGTAATGGAGCATCACCGCCTAAGCCGTAAGAGTTACTGGGAGTAGGTAAGGCTTTGGGAATAACAATAGGAATAGTCGGCTGCCCTTGGCTATCTGGGACTATTGGTGCAGGAACATTTATTCGGTTAGCAATAGTAGGATAATTAGTCTGTTCTTGCTCTTGTGTCACCACTGGGACTGGGATAGCCACACTATTGGTAGCCGGAGTTTCAATCCCTTCTACCTGCTCATTTATTTTTGGGGCAGGAATTGTTACACTGGTATTGTTGGCAACAAATGATCTAGGGTTAAAACTAGGGTTATTTAAAGAAGAATTATCTACCTGGCTGGAGGCTTCTAATATCTTGTCGGCAGGAATAATTAACCTTTGATTAATTTGCAGTTGATTAGGATCACTCAGGTTGTTAGTTCTAACTAGCTCAGAAACTGAAGTACCATAACTGTTAGCAATTTCCGCTAAGGTGTCTCCGGGCTTCACTTGATATGTTGAAGCAGACAATTGTGCAACAACTTTTGTTGAGGCTGATGCAGGAACAGGTATTTGCTGTATCGTCGCACTTGTTTCTTTGTTCTGTTTCAACCGAGAAATCAGATCGGATTGTTGGAAATCAGTCAAGTTCTCCGATTGTTCTGGTACGGATCTATTAGCTACAGTGGTTGGCTGTGCTTCTTGAATACCAGTTTTTAATAAATCTTGAGTTTGTTCAGACCGTAAGTCTGCCAAACTATTTCTTAAGCGGATTGATTTTTTCTGTAAGCGATTCAGGGCAAATTCCTGCTGTGCTTTTAATTGGGCATCAACATTACCGCCGGCTAACTCGCCTGCTGACAAATTTTGGGTACTGCCAGTAACCTCTTCCACTGTAGACAACTTTGATGCTGTCTCAGGCTGTTGGTTATTTGTTGGTAATGTCGCCTGAATTGGGCTATAGCTTACTCCCGGCGCTAATTGTGAGTGGACAGAATTTCTGTCAACTGATTTGGCTGGGGAAATTACGTTGGATGCAGTGCCTTCGACGGCTGTGCTGTTGGTTGCAATTTGCCATTTAGCTTCAAGCCCAGGTACTTGTGAGACTACTGTTGGTTCCAATATCACTGGATTGCCTAACTCACCTGTGGGTGAGACGGTTGGGGCTTCCAGTTTAGTGGCGGCAAATTTCATCTCAGTCTCAGCAACAAATGGATTTGTTGAAGCTGCTTTTTGACTGCCAACAGGAGCCGCTGCTTGGGCTTGATCGCTTTGTCGAGTCACCAAAAGGCTGGTTGCCCCCATGGATATTGCCAAGCCAATCATGGCTGCCCGATGAGTCCGCGCCCGGCGAGTCATTTTGGGATTGATCTCATAATTTGTTTGCTCTACCGGGGCATCATCGCCGCTGGGGGTATTGTTCAACACAGCCTTATCTCTTTTTTTCAATGCTCGTTTCAAAGACGACCTCCTAATGATCACTAGCGTTTAACTGAATCTTGATTTTTAAGTTTGGATATTAATCCATGATTGATATCACATTAAACCATACATCAAGATCACATTCACCAGAGACACTTACGCAAGATTAACGTGCTTCTCTGATTTAAACAAGTTCCACACTTTTGTAAACCCTAAAGTTTTTGGTGCTGTCTTGTCTAAGTCACTCCTCACAACCTAGAAATTTTCACTGTTGAGATTCATCCTCAGTTATTTTGCTGCAAAAACACAGAACTAAACAAATATCATAACTTGGCTAGGTTTATTGTCTTCGTTAGCTCATGATCTGGGACAATTTCTACAATAGCAATGATCCCGCTGTAGACGTTTTCAAGATTTTTTGACTAAATCCGTTTTATCAATACGAGATTTTACTTTTATTCTTCCCTAAAAAACAACCGTATACAACATCCGCGATTTTTGCATGATTTTGTTGTATTTCTGGATACAATGTTGTCTGATTCATTGAGAGTCAAGGTGTTGGGGAGTTTTGGCTTTTTTGAGTCATAAGCTGAGAATTAACTAAAATCTATCCTTGTTGGTTAGATCACCCTGAAAATATCTATACAAATTTCTTATGTCATGTTAGCAGACTTTATCAGTATTTACCATGATTAATCTTTTATTTCTGTATTCTATGCAACATTGTTTTCAGGAGTTCTGGCATGGTTGATTCTGATCAATATGTTTCTATCACAGTTAATCCTAAATTTCTGTTGGTGAATATGAATTATTGTAAATAGCCTAACTGACGACGACACTCAAATAAACCTATGGCTACGCTGACTGAGAGGTTCAAGCTCCTCACACCGGGTTCATACATGGGAATATATAAGGTGGAGTCACAAGTGGAGAGAATGGGATCTGGTAATCCTGCTGTTTCACTGCCAAAGAGTAGCCAGTCATCTGGTTGAAATTCAAAATTAATGTAATTAAAATTACCACGAACGCTAAAACCTAAGCATCTACCTCCACGTTGTTTATGTACGTTTTGAAATGTTTCTATGGAATTATGATAATGGAATTTAACGTAAGGCCAATAATCTAACCCGGCTCGTTTGAGATAGCGATCGCTAATTTCAAATCCTAATGGACCAACTAGATGTAATTCCGTACCTGTAGCAGCACAAGTCCGGGCAATATTGCCAGTATTAGGAGGAATTTGTGGGTTGACTAAAACTATCTGGGGCATCTTTCTCAGCTCTAAATTGTATATTAGGAAATTTCTTACTGTCTAAAAATCTACCAAAATGTAGAGGCGATATATAGTTTTTTTTAATATGTACGAAGTATTTCCCTGTGATTATTTTTTTAAATCATTCAGGAGTTAGGAGTCAGGAGGGAAAGAAGGAGTAGGAATCAGGAAGAATGTTCTCGACTTTAAAAAATTGCCTCTTGCCTCTTGCCTTTTGCCTCTTGCCTCTTGCCTCTTGCCTCTTGCCTCTTGCCTTTTGCCTCTTGCCTTTTGCCTCTTGCCTCTTGCCTCTTGCCTTTTGCCTCTTGCCTCTTGCCTTTTGCCTCTTGCCTCTTGCCTTTTGCCTCTTGCCTTTTGCCTCTTGCCTCTTGCCTCTTGCCTATTACCTCACAGATGAACATAGTTTGCTTTCTAATTCGGTTTCCCGTTCTTGGGTGGCAATAATAGCTTGAGCAATTACACGCTGAATATCAATGCCTACTTTATGCAGTTGCAACCATTGTTGAGCTTCATTGCCTTCTCGCAGGATTTTTTGCAAGGGGGATAAGAAACAACTAAAGCCCTGTTGTTTGGCGATACTCCAAACTTCTTGATAGATTTGTGCTATCCAATCTCTAGCCAGGATACTGCTACCATCTTGCCATCGCTGTAATCTTGCATCCAGACTGTCAGTGGCGGCAGCCATTTCGTTGCTTCTGGTTAAGGTAATCAGTTCTTCGGGAGAAAACGGGCTTTGAGTTAAAGGATCAATACTGGGGTTGTCAATAATTTGGATTAACCGCGCTTCCAGCATTGCTGTCATCGCTAACAAGGCAATAGGATCTGTCACTAAATCACAAATTCGCAATTCTAACCGATTTAGATCATAAGGTCGGCGATCGCCATTTGGACGCACTGATGTCCACAAATGCCGGACATTTTGCATTGTTCCAGCCGCCAACTGTTCATTTACCCATTGAATATGATCAGCATGACTAGCAAATAAGGGAACATAATCAGGAGTTTGGGGAAATAGTCCCCAGCGAGTGGAATGATAACCAGTAGTTTTACTATCCAGGAAAGGAGAAGAGGCACTCATCGCTAAAAATAGAGGTGCTTCCATTCTGATGACCCGACAGGCACGCATTAATATTTCTGGGTCACTGATACCAATATTGATATGGACGCTGGCTGTAACTACCTTTGTGCCATAGGTTTGTTCAATGTAATCATGATAGGGATTCGTAGGGTCAGAACGCAAAAAGCTTTGGCTTCCTTGCAAAGATAATGTACTACCTGGTATCAAAGTATAATTATCTAAACCTTGGAGATAATTCCGCAACGTCTTTCTAGGACGCAATAAAGCACACAGCAAACTGTCATAATTGATAGATGGTTGAGTTATGTATTCCACATTCCGGCTATCCGGTTCACGCATAAATCCATCTAAGTTTGTAACAATTTTGTCCGATAGTCCCACAATGTCACCTTGAGGTGTGCCAGTGTATATCTCAATCTCAAAGCCTTTTAATAAGACCATGTTATTCTCCAAAACTTCTTCTAATGTTCATAAATTGTATCTAATTAGACGATTTTTTGCATTTTTTGTGTACATTGTTTTACCCCTCCCTAACCCTTCCCTTATAAAGGGGAGGGAACTGGATTTTTATTGTTTCCCCCCTTTACAAGGGGTTTAGCAGTGTTGATATGTGTCAACTTAAGCTCAAATCCCTACCACATCTCTTTCCTAGTCTCTGACTAGGAATGCAGTTGATGAGGCTCTGCCTCTAATATCATTGAAGGCAGAGCCTTCTAGAATTCATTCCCAGTCAGAGACTGGGAACGAGACGACTTAAGTTCTTTGCGGGATAGATGTTTTACGTTAAGAATCAAACAATCAAGCCCTTTTGAGTATAAGTAGGTGAACACAATAAAACCAAACTGTGTAAAGAAACGTAAAATCGCCCAAACCCTCTTCACTCTTGCCTCTTGCCTCTTGCCTTTTGCCTTGCCATAACGACAATTTTCAACGCCAACCTACTTAATACTTTTCAAACACCCTCTAAGAGTAGACATAAAAAACCCCCAAATAAATTGCAATTGGGGGCGAAAATTGATTGAGGATTACAAGCGTGACGGGGTGAAAGTTTAGAAAATAAACATAAACATCAATTGCGGTGATTATTGTTGTAACGAACTCTTGTTCCCGCCCACAGTAACTTCTCCCGCAATGTTTGATAATATGAATTATTTGCCCGTAAAACAATAAACTTAGCGCGACAATCAGCCATTCGCACATCAACACGATGTCCTGGCCAAATGGAAGTAGATAAAACACCATCCATCCAGAGTTTGGTGCTTAAATCATAATCGCCCAAAGGCCAAATACTAACCACAGAACCAGGGGGTAAAACCAGAGGACGACTAGAAAGACTCATGGGACAAATGGGAGTGATGGTAATTGCTTCCATCCCATCATGGATAATTGGTCCGCTGGCAGAAACAGTATAACCAGTAGAACCTGTGGGAGTAGAAATAATTAACCCATCTCCCACATATTGATCTACTATTTCACCATCAATTTCCATTTCTAGAATTGAGGTAATCATTCTGTCAGCAGAAGCGGGTTTGACACAAAACTCATTTAAAGCCAAGTAACTTTCAGTTACGGGTTCTAAATTTGAGCCAGTTCCTTCATATACCGCTGCTTGTAACATCATCCGCCGTTGGATAGCATAACGATCTTCTAACAGCCTGTCCCAAACTATTTCTGGATCTTGAAACTCATCTACTGACTCGGTTAAAAACCCCAAATGTCCGCCTACATTGACTCCGAGAATGGGAATGCCGGCTGGAGCTAAATGCCTAGCGCCGGTTAAGACAGTACCATCACCACCGAGTACCAAAGCTAAATCAATTGGTTGATTAGCAGAGGCCAAAAAAACCGGATAGGGGTTATCTTTTGGTCCACTAGGTCCCATCAATACTTGGCACTGACGATTTTCTAGTTGTTTAGCACAGAGTTCAGCCCAGCGTTGACTCTGGGGATCTCGGGCTTTATAAGCAATGATTACCTGCTTGAGTTGCACTAACTATTACCACTTCAGAAGATTAAACTGCTCCATATCAACGGTATCGCGGTTGCGATAAATAGTCAGAACGATCGCTAAACCTACTGCTGCTTCTGCTGCTGCTACGGTAATCACGAAAACGGTAAAAACCTGACCCTTAATTAAGGTTGAATCCAGGAAGTTGGAAAATGCCATTAAATTTAGATTAACGGCATTTAGCAATAACTCAATTGACATGAGTACCCGCACTGCGTTCCGACTGGTAATTAAGCCATAAATCCCAATGCAAAACAAAGCTGCGGCTAGTAATAAAAAGTATTGGAGTTGCATGATTGTCAGTTGTCAAGGAATAGGCAAGAGGCAAAAGGCAAGAGGCAAGAGTTAAAAGGCAAAAGACAGAAGTTTTTTAACCTTGATATCTCTTTCCAGTTGCTATTCGGCATTTGTAGTGGTGCTACCAGTGGAGATGAGTTCTTTGGGACGTTCTGGTAGGGTTAAAATTGTTTGTTGTAGTTCAGTGGTTGGTACTTGGTCAGGGAGATATTCCCGACGCGCCAAAATAATTGCGCCTACCATCGCTATTAGCAACAGGACGGAAGCTAATTCAAAGGGTAGCAAAAAGTCGCTGAAGAAATGCTCACCAATGACAACGATGGAATTTTGATTAACTACGGGATTAATTGTATAAGCCCAAGGTGTAGCTAATACCATTGTACTTAAAAGCGCAAATAGTCCAAAACTGACTATAGCTGTAAATACTTTTCTTAATCCAGCACTAGGTAATGGTGAAAAATCCTGTCTTTTGTTTACCAACATGATGGCGAACAGAATTAAAACGTTAATAGCACCAACATAAATTAGTATTTGTGCTGATGCGACAAAATCACCATTTAGCAATAGGTACATTCCCGCCATGCTGATGAATACACCTCCCAGCAAAAAGGCGGAATAAACAATGTTAGAGAATAACACTACACCGAGCGCTGTCCCAATCATCATTACACCAAGAATGCCAAGTGATACAGACTGTACTCCTTCTGCTAGATTCACTGTTTTTGTCCTTAGTCAGTTGTTAGTTGTCAGTTGTTGGTTGTCAGTTGTCAGTTGTCAGTTGTAAATTATCTTTGCTAATGACTAATGACTAATGACTAATAACTAATTATTTTTCTGTTTCTACTAGTAGTTCGTCAAATTTATTTTGACGGGTAATGATCGGAAAAAACTTCTGTTCTTCCCTCCCCTCCCC
>NZ_LJOU01000191.1:0-2912 GCF_001672085.1 Anabaena sp. AL93
CCCCTACCTAACCTACCCCCCCTACTTGCCTTCACCCGTCATTTTCTGGTTGACAGACTACTAGAACCACTTTTGGAAACACCCATACCTCTTAATCCTCTCCACCCGATGACGATGTAACCAATTGACAACAATAAAGTATTAATACCAGTTCGCAATTCCTTCCAGGCATCTTCCTGGGTTTTTTGCAACTGTTGTTGTGCTTGAGTCTGAATTTGGCTAATTCTCTGCTTTGCTAGTTGTTCAGGGTCTGTTTGCTGGGCGATGAAATCATCAAGAGAGTTAAGATTTGTTTTATACTGCTTCAGTAAATCCTTCTGTGCCTCTGGTAATTGGTTATTATTAAGTGCCTGATTATACTTCTGTTCATCCTTAACCAGTTCATTTAGCTGGGTTCTGAGTTGCTCTTTTAATGCAGCCCGTTGTTTCTCTACAGATGCTTTTACCTGATCATTACCAAGTTGATTTTGGAGTTGTGCTAATTGACTTTTAACTTGGTTTTCTGACTGTTCCGCTTCTTTCTCAATCCGTGCTAACCCCTCTTCCTTTACTTGATTGACGTTACTGAGATGTAGGGGAAAAATCAGCAAAAATATTAGTCCTAACAAACTAGATAGGATAAAAATTGGCAATTTTAGTCCAGAGGACGAGGAACGACTACTTTCACTAGATCTATCAACCCAGTATGCAGTTAGAATCGCTCCTAGACCAAGCAATGGTACAATACCCTGATCTACAAGACTTCTGCACAGGTTTATCTGCCAGAGTTTATCTGTAAGTTGTAAAGGGAATAATAAAAATAGAAAGTCTAGAGAAAAAAACAATATGCAGATGATACCTATTAACTGGAGCAAGAAGGATGTCGTCCTAGAGGGTATACTAGTAGTCATGTTTGTTTACAGTGTAAATACATTAGATTAATTAGCATATTTAATGTTACTTTTATCGTACTGTGTCGCTATTTTTTCACGAACAGGGCTAGAGCTTAAATCTTTCTCGCCATTCTTGTACCTGCTGTTGTAACCCTGCACTCAACCAGTCGTCAAACTGGGGATACAGTGGTAAACGTGGTACTAACTCCCAGCCTCTAGACTCTAAAATATTTCTGAGTTCCTGCTCCTGTAAATGGGGATAATCAGGATTAACTTCATCCTTGGGACTTATTCCTCCTAAATCCCTCGCTCCAGCGGCTATACAAGCAAGTAACCAATTTTCATCTTCAACTAAATTGGGGGGAATCTGAATTGTCATGTCTGCTGGTAAAATTTCCCGCGCTTTAGCGATAACTGTCGGTAATTGATGGGGGTCAAATGGTGGTGCGTCAAAGGTTTGCACAGTTCCAGGGCTGTGGGGTTGAAGAATTACCTCTTGAATATGATGGTAATGTGCATGAGATTCGGAAATAGCGGTTAAAGTCTCCCACCAATCTGCTTCTGTTTCTCCTATTCCTAAAAGTAATCCTGTGGTGAAGGGGATTTTTAGCTCTCCTGCCCATTGTAATTGTTGCGATCGCACTTGGGGCAATTTACTCGGTGCATGACGATGGACTGTATTTAATAGTTGTGGTGTTAACTGCTCCAACATTAACCCCATTGACACATTCACAGTTTTTAGTTTTTGCATTTCTGCCCAACTTAGTGGACCAACGTTGGTATGGGGTAAAAATCCCATTTCCAATGCTAATGCACACAAATCATAAATTCGTTCAAACCAAGCTTCCCGTCTGGCTGAATGGGGATGGACCTCCCCACTCAAAATCAGGATTTCACAGACATTTTGATTTTTAAGTTGTAAAAAAATCTGTTTAGCAGCCCCAAGAGTCAACCAAGGACTTTTACCCGGTTCTGTGCGGAAATTGCAGTATGTACAGCGATTAAAGCATTCATAAGTAGGAACGATAGTATAGGCGGGACTATAGGTGACAATATTTTGACGAAATACAGGCATATACGGTAGGGGCGCAGGGTCTGCGCCCAAAAATGTAGGGGTTTATCAATCAATTAGAGACTTCCAAGAAATAAATTATCCTAAGAAACGAACCACAGAGGCACAGAGTACACAGAGAGAGAATTTCTGCATCAGTTTTGGGACATTTTTTTATTTGGAAGTCTTTTAGAAGTTAAGTTACAAGAAAATTAGAAATTTTTACGAAAATAATTAATAGCTGAAATCCTCACTCCATCTAGGATACAAGCTTATTAATGACCGAGGTTTCTAGATTTATCAAAAAATATTACGAAAACCTCTTTACAAATCGAAACATAGGGCTTAATATAAATTCATAAGGTAGAAACACCTACCAAAACATACATAACTCAAACGCAATTATAAACACATGACAACCACCTTACAACAGCGCGAAAGTGCTAACGTATGGAGCCGCTTCTGTGAGTGGATCACAAGCACCGACAACCGTTTATATATCGGCTGGTTCGGCGTAATCATGATCCCCACCCTCCTATCTGCGATCGCTTGCTTCGTAATTGCATTCATCGCCGCGCCTCCAGTTGACATTGACGGTATCCGCGAACCAGTTGCAGGTTCTTTACTCTACGGAAACAACATCATTTCCGGTGCAGTAGTTCCTTCCTCCAACGCTATCGGTTTACACTTCTACCCAATTTGGGAAGCTGCTTCCTTAGACGAGTGGTTGTATAACGGTGGTCCTTACCAGTTGGTAGTATTCCACTTCTTGATCGGCGTATTCTGCTACCTCGGTCGTGAATGGGAACTTTCTTACCGCTTAGGTATGCGTCCTTGGATTTGCCTAGCCTTCTCTGCTCCTGTAGCAGCAGCAACCGCAGTATTCTTGATCTACCCAATTGGTCAAGGTTCATTCTCTGACGGTATGCCTTTAGGTATCTCTGGAACATTCAACTTCATGATCGTGTTCCAAGCTGAACACAACATCT
>NZ_LJOU01000056.1:0-39180 GCF_001672085.1 Anabaena sp. AL93
CCCGTTCCCTGTTATAAATAAACATATATCTAATCTTTGGAGTATTAACAGTGAGTTTATTTGATGATTTAAGTCGGTTTTTAGAAAGTCGTTTAGAAGAATTCTTGCGAAATAACCCTCATTTAGAGTTAGAAGCACTATTAGAACAACTGCGGGAACAAGAAGAAGATACATTAAAATTAATTGCCGAGTTACAATTGCAAGAGAAGCGATCGCAAGATGAAATCCTCTCCACAGCCCAAGAAATTCAAAAATGGCATATCCGTATTGAAAAAGCCCAAGCCGCAGGTAGACAAGACTTAGCCACCCCAGCCCAAGAACGAGAAGCAGCACTACTGCGAGAAGGAAATCAGATGTGGGGACAAATGCAAGGTATAAAAGAACGCATTAGTCAATCCCAAGAACTACTTCGCAAAATTCAACAACGTCGTCAAGAAGTACAAATCAAAGCAGCCGAATTACAAACAGCAAGAACCAAAGCACAAACCCAACAAAGATTAGAAACTGAAACTCATGGCTGGAATACAGCTACTAATTATAATAGTAATTTTGATGACCTAGAAAATACATTTCGCCGTTGGGAAACCCAAGATGAATTAGAAAAACTCAAACGCAACATGGGAAAATAATTATGGATAACAAGATCCCCGACTTCTCTAAGAAGTCGGGGATCTAAATCTTATCATCGCTTACGAATTACCCCTTGCCAACTAATTTTTTGCTGTATAGAACGTCCACCTAAAGAACGAATTGCCACAACTTCAACATCAACCTTTACACCTGGATTTAAAGCTTGACTAGGAATTTTTAACTTACCTAAAGCCAGAGTAAAATTATTATAACTACGACTTACTAACTCCGCAGGAACTTCCCCTTCATATAAAATTTGAGGATTAAAAGCATCATCAAAATTATCTCGCGCTCGATATTTCACTTTAAACCGAGTATTAATCACATCAGATTTACCAGCTAAATCAACTATTCTGAAACTGAGATTTTGTCCCGAATTAGCAAATTCAGCCACAGCTAACCTAATCACATCTTCCTGAAAAATAGCATGATTTACAGTGTACTCCGTCAAACCTCCCGTAGTTTTAGCAGTACCATCAACCCAGAGATTTTCAGGAAAAGCAATATCTATTTCTTGATTATCATTTAAAGAGAGTTTTACAGATTGATTAGCAAAATTATTAATAGCCTGTTTTTCTGACCAAACTAATTTAAAACTTCCGTCCAAACGCCGTTCAAACTCTCGATATTCATCAGCAATTACAGAACCAATGGCAAGTAAAGACTTTGCCCCTTGACGAATTTGCCACTTATTTTTAGAAAGATTAAATTGTTGATTTGCCAATTGAGAAACCGCAATTTCCGCAGTTGGTTTATCATCTGCTAAAACTTCTTTGCCATTAACTATACTTAAAATTCCTAACCTGCCCGGTTTACCATCACGCCCATCTCTACCATCACTGCCATCGCGTCCATCGTAACACCGATAAACCTTTTGAGTACATTGACGATTGAGAGTACCAGATCTTCCTGTACAACTTTCCCTCTCCCAACGTCGTTGACGACAGGAACAACCCACCGCACCTCTAGCACCTCTTCCACCCCGTCCACCTTCGCCACCAACAGCCCGAACGGCAATTTTCCTTAAATCTGCCAAATTCGTATAATAGACCGTCAGATCGCCACCCTGACCACCATTGCCACCAGAACCACCGCTACCACCATCACCACCATTGGGGGCATTAACATTATCTCGTCCTTCTTCCTGATAATTCCGACAACTAGGACGAAAACCCGGTTCACCATCCTCGCCATCTTCACCATCTTTCCCAGATAAGTCAAGATTAACCGCCGAACCATCAGCGTTTATTATCTGGCTTGTCCCACTGCGTCCATCTCTACCGCTACGTCCGTTACTACCATCCCTATCATAATACCCAGCTACTTTTAATTCTTTAACATCCGTTGGACAGACAACCGCACCCACCGCAGGTAATAAATTAGTAAATAAACAAAATGTCAGCAGAAACGGTAATTGATATCTAAAATTTTTGTGCATGATAAGTAAAACTTATTATATAAAAGATTTGGATTTGATGTAGGGGTAGCGCCCCCGTGCCTACCCTGATTCTTGGGCAACAACGGGGGGTTTGCCCCTACTTTCAAAAATCAATGATAAAAAAAGGTGGTTTTGTCCAAGACAAAACCACCTCCTCAAAAAATAAACTCAAATTAACGAGCTTGTCCGTGAGCAGAAGCCGCATCAATAGGCTTCATCAGATATAATTGTAATAACTGCCAACCATGAGACAAATAGATTGGGAATTTTTGGAAGAATTGCAGGAATTTAGGAGTATTAGAGCTAGAAATTGCTGCCAATTTTTCGTTATTCTTGACGCAAACATCTAAACGCTGATAAAACGCTGGGTTTTCAACATCCAAAATAACTGGGAAGACTCTACCAGCGGTTTCATTAGTCTTCTTGATTACATGAATATCATAATCACGCGCATCCAAGCCCAAGGAAGCATAGAAATCTTTGCGTTGAATATCATTGAGATACATAGTTGCAAACACTGACAACAGGAAGAAGCGACTCCATAGTTTAGCTCTCCAGTCATTCAACATTTGTGGCTGCGCTCTCATAACCGCATCAAAGAAATCACCGTGACGGTTTTCATCCTGACACCAGTTCTCAAAAAAGTTGAAAATTGGATAAATTTGATCTTCAGGATGGGCTTCTAAATGACGATAAATGGTGATATAACGCCAATAACCAATCTTTTCAGAAAGATAGGTCGCGTAGAATATGAATTTGGGCTTAAAGAACGTATAACTACGGCTCTTAGTCAAAAATCCTAAATCTAAAGAAAGATTAAAGTCTGACATAGCTTTGTTCAAGAACCCAGCATGACGGGCTTCATCCCGTGACATCAGGTTAAAGCCTTCAGCTAAAAGGGGGCTTTTATCCTTTAGGCGACGGCCGAGTTCTTTGTATAGCAAGAAGCCGGAAAATTCTGCTGTGCAAGAACGTTCGAGAAATTCAACGAACAATTTGCGAGTTTCTCCGTCAATAGAGTCCCAAGATTTTTCAAACTGAGCATCCCGAACAAAGTGATGGCGGTTGTAGTCAATGCGGAATTCTGCAATAATAGCTTCTAATTCCTCTTCATTGACGGAAAGATCCATCTGCGCCATTTCATCGAAATCGGTTGTGTAAAACCTTGGTGTTAAAAGGGTTTCTTTCGCCGGGGACTTAACTCCAGAACGAATTTCGTCAGAGCTTGGTTTTTTGAGGGAGTCTACCATGTTTTGATTTGCTCTTTTATCTTTCTTTTCTTGATGACACCAGAAAGCTGATCCTTATGCTCTCACAAGGTGCAAGGGACAACAATTATGATTTTGTATGAAATTCAGTGTAGCAATATCTAGCCCAGAAATGAGCAGATAAATGATTAAGAGTTGCAAAAATCCACAAAAAACGATTTACACTTTATTTCTATGGCAATAAGGATGATGGTTTTAATGCCGCCTTTGAGGCGCGGAAGGTTAAATTAGCCAAAACCGAGGAAAATCATGTAAGCTGGGAAAATACAAGACATTATTAATTGGGCTGGTAATATGGTGTTGAAAAATATCGCCAACAGTGATGTTTTATACTAAAATGTCGAACCTTCTGTGCTGGTTACTCCGGTGGGACATAATGTGTTGGTGATAATCACTCATGAAAAACCAGAACTAAGTAGGTGAACGCAATAAAACCAAACTGTGTAAAGAAACGTAAAATCGCTGAAAACTTCTTTACTCTTGCCTATTGCCTATTGCCTTGCTATAACGACAATTTTCAACGCCAACCTACTTACACTATTTGGCTGAACAATGCAATTCTTAACTGTCCTGTAATTTCTGAATTATTGTTAGCTTAAAAGGATGTTAATCAATGCTCAACTTTTACTACAATTTCAACGCTGTCAGCGACGACCTTTTTTAGATGTTCATGGTGATTATCTTCAGCGAGAGATTCCCAATGAGTTAATGCTGAAGGTGCAGAAGGACAAAAGCCTTCATCATCAGCGGATAGTCAGAAAGTTAAGTTATTCCGAACCGGATTATGTTGCGAGTGATTGGCAAGCAGGAGCAGCATCAACTCTAGAACTGATGCAGCAAGGAGTGAGTTATATTCGTCGTGGTGTAATATTAACTACCTATTATGAAAAATATACTTTGCTGAGTCGCCCAGATTTGCTTGTGAAACAGCCGGGGAAATCCCGTTTTGGAAATTGGAACTATGTCCCGGTTAATATTGAATTGGGTAAGCGTCCTAAGCAAGAATATCAGGTAGTTATTGCTTTTCACGCCCAAGTTTTAGCTATGGTTCAGGATGTGATTCTGAGTCAGGCTGGGCTGATATTGCGAGATAAAGATAAAACTTATGTGGTGGATTTGGACAAATGGACACCACAAATGCTGGATATTTTAGAGGAATATATTCAAGTTATTGAGTCGGTGGAAGCACCGGAAATTTTTATTTCTCGGCAGAAATGTAATCTTTGTCCCTGGTATAATTATTGTTATGCGAAAGCGAGATCTCAAGAACATCTGTCTCTGTTGCCAGGTGTAACACCGATTCGCTACACTCAACTGCAAAATTTGGACATCACTACTTTAGAAGCACTGGCACAGACCCATCCTAGCACCTTAGAAAACTTAACAGGATTTGATGGTAATGTGGCAGCTAAATTAGTTGTCCAAGCCCAATCTGTATTCACCAAACAACCCTTGATTCTGGCTGATTCCTTTTCTTTAGAATATCTGACTTTTACAGCCCCGATTGAACTTTATTTTGATATTGAAGCCCAGCCAGATTTAAATTTAAATTATCTTTTAGGTGTTTTAGTTGTGGATAGAGTTGCTAATACTGAACAGTTTTATGCTTTTTTGGCGGAACAACCAGAACAAGAACCTCTAATTTGGCAACAATTTTTAAATTTAGTGAATCAATATCCCCAAGCACCAATTTATCATTTTTGTGCTTATGAAGTGGATACAGTCAAACGCCTGGGAAAACTGTACCGCACACCTCATGCTCAAATTCATCCTCTCCTGAATCGGTTTGTTGATATTTATGAACAATTAATTCAAAGTGTGGCTTTACCAATAGATAGTTATGCGTTAAAAACTATTGCCCGTTGGCTGGGGTTTGAATGGCGTGAACAAGAAGCCAATGGTGCTAAATGTATTTACTGGTATGATAAGTGGTTAGAAACAGGCGATCGCACTTTATTAACAATCATCCAAGACTACAACGAAGATGACTGTCGCGCCACCCGTACTGTCAAAGATTGGCTAGTCAGTTTTTTCACAAGTACATAAAACTTCTTTCTTCTTCCTAATTTCTAACTGGGCGCAGGCCCTGCGCCCCTACTATTATTCTATGTTGCATCTTCCAAAATTTCGGAAACCATTCCTGATTCTTATCTTGGCAACTTCACTAATTCTGATTAGTTTTCTGGTTAATAATTTCGCTTCCGCTTCTTTCATCATCAACAGCATAGAATTTATTGGTCAAGCTACCTTACCCACAGGTTTAACTTTCCAAAAAACCGAAGTTGGCGGTTTATCGGGAATTACTTATGATGCCAAAAATAACTTGTACTACGCAATATCTGATGACAGAGGGCAAGAAGCACCACCTCGTTTTTATACTTTAACAATTGATCTGAGTAAAGGTAAACTAAATAATAATGGAGTTGTTCCCGTAGGTGTAACGAACTTATTAGATAATAATAATCAACCATTCCTCCTCAATACTACTGATACAGAAGGAGTTGCCCTCACTAATAAAGATACCATATTTGTTTCCTCAGAAGGTGATGTAGACAGACTCATCAATCCCTTTATTAAAGAGTTTGCACTAGCTTCTGGAAAAATAATTAATACCTTACCCATACTGGATAAATTTTTGCCAGATTCTCAAAAGCAAAAAGGCATTCGCAACAACTTAGCCTTTGAAAGTCTCACCATTACACCGAATCAAAAACTTCTATTTACAGCCACTGAAAACGCCTTAATTCAAGATGGTACAGCAGCCCAATCAGGTGTTGGTACATCTTGCCGCATTTTGCAATATAACCTCTTAACCAAACAGCCAGAACAGGAATTTCTCTACCAAACACAACCAGTGACACCCTTGTTTAATCCTACAGGTAAATTTGCCAGTGGCTTACCTGATTTAGTAGCGATCGATAATGCAGGAAACTTTCTCAGTATAGAAAGAAGTTTCACAGGTTTGGGATTTACAGTTTCTCTGTTTCAGGTTTCCCTAAATAAGGCCACAGACATCCATAGCTTAGACAACATTACCGAAATTGACCCTGATAAAATCCAGCCAGCAGCAAAAAAACTCCTCTTAGATTTACGAACTTTAGATGTATCATTAGATAATATTGAGGGATTAACCTTAGGTGCAAAACTCCCCGACGGGCAACCATCACTAATTTTAATCAGCGATAATAATTTTAATGGACTACAACAAACCCAAATTTTAGCCTTTAAGCTGAAAATTGAGTCTCCACTAACCAAATTATTACGCCGCTTTAGAATACCTAACTTGTGACATACTCCACACACTCCCCTATGCCTTGCGGCACGCTTGCGCGAACGGGTGAGTGTGGGCTTCTCAGTGACTGTAGAGGTTATTAACGTGAATAATAGTCCATACCTGCCTCCACAAAATCAGGAGTTGGTAGCCAACCGTTATCAAATTAAAACATTAATTGAAAGAGGTGGCATGGGTGAGGTATTTCTAGCAGAAGATATGCTGCTGGGAGGAACACCAGTAGCCATTAAGTTTTTATCTCAAACTGTTATTGATACTCAAAGACAGGAAAGCTTTAACCGTGAAGCTCTTCTCAGTGCGGCTTTAAGCCAAAAAAGTGTTCATATTGTTCATGCTTATGATTATGGTGTAACTACTAATGGCAACCCATATTATGTCATGGAATATTTATCTGGACAAAGTTTGAAGGAATTAATTCCTCTGTCTATCCCCATGTTTCTCAATCTAACTCGGCAAATTTGTTTAGGCTTAAAGTGCGCTCATCAAGGTGTCAATATTGATGGAAAAATTCAGCCATTAGTTCATAGAGATATTAAACCAGCTAATATTATTGTTACTCCAGATCCCATCTTAGGTAAATTAGTTAAAATATTGGATTTTGGCATCGCCAAATTTCTTAATAGTACAGAATCAATGATCACCAATGAAAAATGTTATGGAACTTTAGCATACTGTTCTCCTGAACAATTAGACGGTGGAGATATAGATAGTCGTTCTGATATTTATAGTTTAGGTGTAGTCATGTTTGAAATGTTGACAGGGCAAAAACCTTGGCAACCAGCAGCGGAAGGATTTGGGGCTTGGTATCAAGTACATTTATTTGAATCACCAAAACATATATCAGATATAAAACCCAGTCTCCAAGTTCCACAGCAACTCGATGATTTAATTATTAGTTGTTTAGCTAAAAAGCCAGGTCAACGTCCCCAAAATATGACGGAAATTCTCCAGGGTCTGGATAAAATAGAACAATCCTTGGAGCAAGCATCTTTAAATTCAGGTTTGGGAAATTCTGAATTATCTCAAACCAAAATCATACTTGATCAACAATTTACTTGGCCTCAAAATAAGCCAACTCAAAAAATTGTTTTTCCTCAACTCATTAGTGAAAAAAAAGTATCTACAGCTTCTTTATGGATAATGTTACCAGAATTAGAAATTCAAAATTATGCCTATACTACACGCTACACTCGATTTATTTTTATTACACATCCCCATCCGATGTTGTTATGGATAACACTACTTTACGACCATGACCTTACCCCTAAGTGGCTACCATGTTACTTAGATATGCAAAATTCCCAAAATCTCAAATTGGTGTGGTCATTGGCGGAAAATGAGTCCTATTCCTTACTTTTCTTTACCTTAGAACCTTCACATTGCTGTACTAATATGTTCAGTATTAGTATTTCTCCCTTACAAACACAAAATCTGAAGAATTGGGTGCAACAAAGTCAGAGCATGAAAGCTTCTACGGAATTCGGAACTAGCAAAAGCTTGTTAAAGCAGCAATATGAATATATAAAATTAGAGATACTAAAGCAGTTAAAATCATGAACTTGTAGAATTTAGGCACTGTAAGTAGTCGGACAAAATTAAATTCACTCGTTGAGAGAGGGAACTCTTAACTCTTAACTGGGAACAGAAAAATCAATTGTGTAATTAATTCTGTCCCATTACGTATAAATATACTGAAAACGGTTCATAGTTTAACCAAATATGAAACCCCTCTGGTAAACCTCTCCCCGCAACGGGGAGAGCCTTTGAACTTTGTATTATTAGCGGGCTTTTCAGCCCCCACCACAAGAAATTTTGGGATATTTTTTTAATGGGAAGTCTCTTAGGGAACACCAAAAAATAAATTACCCAATTTTGTGGGATGGGCATCCTGCCCGTCCTTGATGATTAGCGGGCAAGATGCCCGCACCACAAGAAATTTTTGGATATTTTTTTAATTGGAAGTCCCTTAGAGTAAGCCACAAAATAAATGATCCTGTTTTGCCATGCTGAGTGTAGCGTTCGCGGAGCGTGGCGTTAGCCATAGGGAAACGAAGCATCTCAAGAGATTCTTCACTACACTTCGTTTTGTAATGCCTCTGACACGCTGCGTGAACAGAATGACATTGGGCATTTCTTTTTGTGGAATTCTCTAATTGCCTCTAAAAAAAATCTTTTCTCAAACTACTTGACAAATATAAAAAGACTGGGCATAATAGTGAGAGTGCAAGTTAAGCAAAACGCAAGGGACTGTAGTTCAATTGGTTAGAGCACCGCCCTGTCACGGCGGAAGTTGCGGGTTCGAGCCCCGTCAGTCCCGTTCTAAGAGACTTCCAAATAAAAAAATGTCCCAAAACTGATGCAGAAATTCTCTCTCTGTGTACTCTGTGCCTCTGTGGTTCGTTTCTTAGGATAATTTATTTCTTGGAAGTCTCTAAAATACTGAATATGAGATAAAGAGTTGATAAGGGAAACCCATAGGCTCTAATTTCAGTATGTGTAATCATGATTTGTAAAAGAGAGAATTAACTGTGACTGTCAGAGTTCGCATAGCTCCGAGTCCTACCGGAAATCTACATATTGGTACAGCGAGAACGGCTGTATTTAATTATTTGTTTGCTCGTCACCATGATGGCAAGTTTATTTTAAGAATCGAAGATACTGATTTAGAGCGATCGCGTCCAGAATACACAGATAATATTCTGGATGGACTACGCTGGCTAGGATTGAATTGGGATGAAGGTCCATTTTTTCAATCTCAACGCCTACATCTTTACAAGGAAGCGGTGCAAAAATTACTAGACCAAGGATTAGCTTACCGCTGCTACACCACATCTGAGGAATTAGATGCTTTGAGAGAAGGGCAAAAAGCCAGAGGGGAAGCACCCCGCTATGATAACCGTCACCGTCACCTCACCCCAGAACAACGGGCTGAGTTTGAAGCTCAAGGGCGTTCTTCCGTGATTCGTTTCCAAATAGATGATAGCCGAGAAATTGTCTGGAATGATTTAGTCCGGGGGAAAATGAGTTGGCGGGGTAGCGATTTGGGTGGTGATATGGTGATTGCTCGCGCTGCTAGTGATGGTACTGGTCAACCACTATATAATTTTGTGGTGGTTGTGGATGACATTGATATGCAGATTACTCATGTCATTCGTGGTGAAGACCATATCGCCAATACTGCTAAACAGATTTTGTTGTATGAAGCTTTGGGGGCGAAGATTCCCGAATTTGCTCATACACCTTTGATTTTGAATCAAGAAGGGCGCAAATTATCGAAGCGGGATGGAGTAACTTCCATTTGTGACTTTCAGGAAATGGGCTTTACTGCGGAAGGTTTAGTTAATTATATGACTTTGCTGGGCTGGTCGCCAGCGGATTCTACTCAAGAAATATTCGATTTAGAATCAGCAGCTAAGGATTTTGGCTTTGAGCGGGTAAATAAAGCTGGTGCTAAATTTGACTGGGATAAGTTGGATTGGTTAAATAGCCAATATCTCCATAATATGCCAGTTGATAAGCTGACAGATTTAGTTATTCCCTTCTGGTCAAAAGCTGGGTTTCAATTTAATGGTGGGAGAGAACGGACTTGGTTAGAGCAGCTAGTGGGGTTAATTGCTGCTAGTTTGACTCGGTTGGTGGATGCTGTGGACATGACCAAGGTATTTTTTACTGAGGGGGTAGAATTGACTGAGGAAGGCAGTCAACAATTACAGCAAGCAGGGGTGAAGACTGTGCTACAAGTAATTATTGCAGCTTTAGAAAGTCAACCAGAGTTAACTGCTGATGTCGCCCAGGATATTATTAAGCAGGTTGTGAAATCAGAAAAGGTGAAAAAAGGCTTAGTGATGCGATCGCTCAGAGCCGCATTAACTGGGGATGTACATGGACCAGATTTAATTCAGTCTTGGTTACTACTTAATCAGATTGGTTTAGATAAATCCCGCTTAAATCAAGCAATTAGCAATAATTAATTTCCGGGTATTGGGTCAGAATTTTCTGGAATTTTAAATTCTCCCGGCGGTACTCAAGTCTTTTATCTAAAGGAACTTGAGACCGTAAATTCATGTCTTCAAAGGTATTTAGCACTCTTCTATAATTGCAATGTCAAAAACAGCTTTTCCTACAGGAATCATAGTTGTACTCTGGGTTACAGCCGGATTTATTCCAGTGGCTCATGCTCAAACAGCCGCGCCGATTTTTGGAGATGTGACTATTCAACATCCATTTTCTCCAGACCCCTTGACAGTAAGGGGAATGAGTGGTGGTTCAGTACAAGGAAGCAAAATAGCAGGAAAAGCAGAAACACCACCAACTAGCCCTTGTCAAGGATTTATGGATGAAGTACCAGACCATACCTTGAAACTTACCAGTAAATTTGACTATCTGAAATTAGTAGTCGAAAGTCCGGCGGACACCACCATGATTATTAAAGGACCTGGTGGAACTTGGTGCAATGATGACTTTAACGGTAAAAACCCCGGTATTGTTGGGGAATGGCTACCGGGTACTTATCAAATTTGGATTGGTTCTTACAAGGAAGATGAATCCCTACCTTATACATTGAAAATTACGGAAGGCAAGTAAATCATTAGACATCTTGTGAGAATTAAATGTGTGTGACTTGAAACCCTTGTAGAGACGTGACTTGGGTAGGGATTCTCGGCTCTACAATATTTTTCGGAGATGTCTAAGTAGGTTGGCGTTAAAAATTGGTAATTTCAGTATCAGGTTTTCACAAACACATTGCCAAAATTGATGTTTCCAGTCTGTATCCCAGCATTATGCTTAAATATGGGGTTCGCTTCCGCAAGGATACGTAACGAGTGGGGTTCAGTATTATTTGGAGTTAATCGCTAAAAAACGAAATGAGTTACTTTCGGTTATTGAACCTCAAGGTAATGTGGGAAAGCAGTTGAGTTTGTTGTGAGTGGGGGATTATACTAATCATGAGGGCGATCGCCTATGGGATTTGAGGGGGCGCACAGCCATGATATCATGCGTTTATGTCTTGCGTGTTATGCTCAGTCCACCTTGTGACAAGAAAACCCGTTACACAAAAATTAACCGGAAAAATTAATTATGGCAGATAGAACCGAAATTCTTCCCCTTAAACTTTCTGATGGCATTTGGTAAAAATTGTTGTTGATCCAAAAAATCAAGGTGTAATCAATCCGTACATAAGCTAACCAACCTAATCCAATCATGGAAGAAGGTTGAACAGAGTGAAGAGGTTTTGGGCGATTTTACTTTTCTTCACACAGATTGGTTTTATTGTGTTCACCTACTTATTCGGCATTTAAGTTTTTAAGAATTTTCTGGGCTAAAAATTCCTTAATTTCTATATGTCTTGGTAAAGCCTCAATGACACCTGTTTGAGGATTAATCCATAAAGAATGAGAACCACCTTCTCGTTTTAGGTAACAACCTGCTTATCTTAACTTTTTTTCTAATTCTTTACGTTTCATGGAATTAAATATAGTCTCTTCTATCGCATCTTCTGTGATTCCCCTGCGGATATCTGCCATACGATCTTCAATAATCAATTGAATAGCAAGTTTCAAGTTTTCTTTCGCTTCCTCAATGGTTTCACCTTGACCATTAGCACCAGAAATTTCTGGACAAATTGCCCAGTATCCTCCTTCCGTTGCTCTCTCAATGATGGCTGTTAACTCTGCTTTCATAGCAATTTCCACAAGAAGTCTACTGTATTTTAAACGATGATTAAGTAGGTGAATGGAAAAAAACCGAAATATGTAACGAAAAGTAAAGTTGCCCAAAACCTCTTCCCTGTTCCCTTGTCATAACGAGAATTTTTAACGCCAACCTACTTAGTTACAAGATCAGCGATGACACTATCACTAGGGTGTTAATTCTGAATCCCTTATCCCATAAAACTTCATGCACAAAATGTATCGCCATATTTTTATAAGAAAGTGCCTGGAACAGATGTTTTCTGTGTAAACTACGGTAACACCAATAATTTTTCGGACAATCCCTCCAAAAATACACAGAATTAATATGCTACACTATCGCCCATCAGGAAAAATCTCTCTAAAACTCTTACCTTCGCTTCTTCGTTTCTTCGTGGTTCATTCTCCGTAACCTTTGCATTGTATTGAGCTTTAAAGCATGAATAATATAAATGAATTTGGTAGTCCTGTGCAGTCCAGCATAAAATTAGTATTAGGGATAGCAAAATATAAATTAGCCCCAAATCCTTACTGTGTCTGATTTTGGGAACATTTAACTTTTAATGTTTAATTTTTAATTGGTATTACTATGAGAATTAGGTTAAATTTAATTAAGATTCTAGACAAACTTCATGAATCTGCCATAAGCAAACCGAGGTTTTATGGCTCAAATTACAAAATGGATTTATAAACATCCGTTACAAAAGCAGTCATATTAGTATCTAGAGGCAAATTAAAGATGAAATTCTCTTGGAGAGTCGTAGCACTTTGGTCAGTGTTGGCTTTGGTAATCGGCTTTTTCTTCTGGCAAGGTGCTTTTGCAGGCGCTCCTGCGGAGACAGGTAAAAACGCTGCCAGTACCCGCATGACCTATGGGCGCTTTTTGGAATATTTGGATGCAGATCGTGTCACCAATGTAGACCTATACGATGGTGGTAGAACAGCAATTATTGAAGCTAATGACCAAGACATCGAAAACCGCACCCAACGCTGGCGGGTAGATTTGCCAGTGAATGCCCCGGAATTAATCCAAAAGCTGCGGGAGAAGCAAGTTAGTTTTGATGCTCATCCGATGCGAAATGATGGGGCAATCTGGGGACTTTTGGGTAATTTAGTTTTCCCAGTTTTATTGATTACTGGCTTGTTCTTTTTGTTCCGGCGCTCTAATAATCTTCCCGGTGGTCCTGGACAAGCGATGAATTTCGGTAAATCCCGCGCTCGTTTCCAAATGGAAGCGAAAACAGGGGTGAAGTTTGACGATGTAGCGGGAATTGAAGAAGCGAAGGAAGAATTACAAGAAGTTGTTACTTTCCTCAAACAACCTGAGAAATTTACTGCTGTGGGCGCTCGCATTCCCAAGGGTGTACTATTGGTTGGACCTCCAGGAACTGGTAAAACTTTACTGGCAAAAGCGATCGCTGGTGAAGCTGGTGTACCTTTCTTCTCTATCTCCGGTTCGGAATTTGTGGAAATGTTTGTGGGTGTGGGTGCTTCCCGTGTCCGTGACTTGTTTAAAAAAGCCAAAGATAATGCTCCCTGTATCATCTTTATTGATGAAATTGACGCTGTGGGTCGTCAACGGGGTGCAGGTATTGGTGGTGGGAATGATGAACGGGAACAAACCCTCAACCAATTATTAACAGAAATGGATGGGTTTGAAGGCAATACTGGCATTATTATTATTGCTGCTACTAACCGTCCTGATGTCCTAGATGCTGCTTTGTTGCGTCCTGGTCGTTTTGATAGACAAGTAACTGTAGATGCACCAGACATTAAAGGTCGTTTGGAAGTATTACAAGTTCATGCTAGAAATAAGAAGTTAGACTCTAGCGTATCTTTAGAAGCGATCGCTCGGCGGACTCCTGGATTTACCGGTGCAGATTTAGCTAACCTCCTCAACGAAGCGGCGATTCTCACAGCGAGAAGACGCAAAGAAGGCATCACTTTACTAGAAATTGATGATGCTGTTGATCGGGTAGTTGCTGGTATGGAAGGTACTCCCTTGATAGACAGCAAGAGTAAGCGTCTGATTGCTTACCATGAAATCGGCCATGCTTTGGTCGGAACTTTACTCAAAGACCATGACCCCGTGCAAAAAGTGACTCTGATTCCCAGAGGACAAGCTCAGGGTTTAACTTGGTTTACACCTAATGAGGAACAAGGTCTAATTAGCCGTTCTCAGCTAAAAGCCAGAATTACCGGGGCTTTGGGTGGTCGGGCTGCTGAAGAGGTAGTTTTTGGATCAGCGGAAGTCACCACCGGTGCGGGTGGAGATCTACAGCAGTTGTCAGGAATGGCACGACAAATGGTAACTCGATTTGGGATGTCTGATTTAGGTCCTTTATCTTTGGAAAGCCAACAGGGTGAAGTGTTCCTCGGTCGTGACTGGACAACCCGTTCTGAGTATTCTGAAGCGATCGCTTGTCGCATTGATGGTCAAGTCAGAATGATTGTGGAAGAATGCTATACCAACGCTAAGAAGATCATGCGTGATCATCGTAGTCTCGCCGACCGTTTGGTTGATTTGTTGATTGAGAAAGAAACCATTAATGGTGACGAACTTCGGCAAATTGTGGCTGAGTACGCGGAAGTCCCTGATAAGTCTCAGTTTGTTCCCATGCTGTAAGGTTTAATTTGGAATCAAATCCCCGACTTCTTGAAGAAGTCGGGGATCTTGTAGTTTTATAATTGGATAATTGCAAGATAGTTCTTCCTCGTCTACTGCATGATAACATTTCTAAAATTGTTTGTCAATACCATAAATCTCTTTTTTTCGTGTCAACTTAGGGATAGCTTATTTGTTTGGCTGCAACATTCCCGCCCGGAACTGAAGTTCCGGTCTCAAAGCTAAAGTGCGTTAAAACGCACTCTAGTTAACTCAAAATCAAAAATTATCCTATTTATGCCAAAGTAGTCGGTTTTAACCGAGTTTAGCTTTTAAACAGGGAATTTATTCCCTGGCTGAAGTCTAGTTAGCTTTCACACCCGCCCGGAACTGAAGTTCCGGTCTAATAGCTAAAGTGCGTTGAAACGCACTGTGATTAAATCAAAATCAAAAATTATCCTATTTATAGAATAAATACTGCCAAAATAGTCGGTTTCAACCGACTTGAGCTATTAGACAGGGAATTAATTCCCTGGCTTGAAGGTATTTGACACTGTTGAGCAATGCTAAACCTTTACAAATTCTTATCCAAACAGGTTAAATATGTATATAATGCTAGGATGTGTTATTTATAAACACAACCGTGATCTTTCAGTTATAAATAATCTTTTTATGACACATCCTTAGAGTCACGTATGTGACATATATGTAACTGAGACTTTAACAAAGTTTAGGGTTTTAAATCCCCCGTTGCCAAACTTAATTAAGTACGAATCAAAAATTACCCCCCATTTATAAAAATAGAAGGGGGGTAATTTAACTTTTTATTGATTTAACTCAAATTCGATGAAATGAAAAACATCTTAATCTATATAAACGGTGTTAAGTCTAAATGCTCTTCAATTTGAGTAGCTAAAGAATCTAACATTTGCTCCCGCTGTTCTTTGTAGTTAGCTACACCTGTGGGTAAAGATTTCAAACCCCGTTGTTGCCGGAGACGATTTACCCAAGCCCGTCGCCAAGGACCATTATCGAAAATTCCATGTAGATAAGTTCCCCAAACTGATTGACAACTATCTACTAACCCTAAATTAGCATCATCAAATAGAGGCTGACAGGATTTTTGATCTGCTGGGTTTTCTATGCGCGAGCGCCCTTGGTGAATTTCAAACCCAGTCACAGGTAAACCCGCTTGGGGATAATTGGAGGTAACTTGACGCTGACGGGCAGTTTTTTGTCCAGTAATTACTGTTTTCATGGGTAATAAACTTAACCCTGGATATTTACCAACTTGCCCTTCCATGCCTTCTGGATCAGCTATAGATTGTCCCAACATTTGAAACCCGCCACAAATGCCTAAAACCGTGCCACCAGAAGCTGCATAGTTTTGAATTGCTTCCGCCATACCGCTTTTTTGCAAGGTAATTAAATCGGCAATGGTGGTTTTTGTTCCTGGGATAATTACTGCATCTGGATGTCCTAAACTTTGCTTAGGATGTAAATATTTGACTGTGACTGATGGTTCTGATTCCAAGGGGTCAAAATCTGTGAAATTGGCAATTCTGGGTAAACGAATCACCGCAATATTTAGTTCAGAATTAGCTTTTGCGGGTTTGCGTTCTAGTAAATCTAGGGAGTCTTCCGCTGGGAAAACTTGTTCTAAATAGGGAATCACGCCGACAACAGGAATACCTGTGCGTTCTTCTAACCATTTAATTCCGGGTTCGAGAATTGAGCGCTGTCCTCGAAATTTGTTAATGACGACTCCTTTAATTAGGGCGCGTTCGTCTGGATCTAATAGTTCTAATGTGCCAATGACATGAGCAAATGCTCCACCTCTATCAATATCAACTACTAAAAGTGTGGGTGCATTCAAGTGTTTTGCCACCCGCATATTCGTTAGGTCTTTGTGTTTGAGATTAATTTCGGCGGGACTACCAGCACCTTCACAAACGAGGGCATCAAACTCTGTAGATAGGTATTGTAGACATTCTTTGATGGTTTGCCAACCAATCTCAAAATATTGTTCGTAATAATCTGTGGCGCTGACTTTACCTATGGCTTTACCTTTGAGGATAATTTGCGATGTCATATCCCCTTGAGGTTTCAGTAAAATTGGGTTCATTTCTACCAGGGGGGCTATTCCCGCCGCCCAAGCTTGCACTGCTTGAGCATAGCCTATTTCGCCGCCACTGGCGGTAACATAGGCGTTTAAAGCCATATTTTGACCTTTAAAGGGAGATACTCGCAACCCGCGCCGGGAAAGAATCCGACAAATAGCTGTGGTTATGAGTGATTTCCCTGCGTGGGATGTTGTTCCCACTACCATGATTGATTTCATTTTTAACTATATTTTAGTATGTTGAGATTCAGTAGTGCATCTGTAAATAAATTGTTATTTTTTTCTATGTTTCTTTCTTAGAGGAGGAAGGGTCAGGGCGGTTTTGTGACTATTAACATGAGAGACACATGAGGCAGAGCCTCAACATTGGCATTCCTAGCCGGAGACTAGGAACGAGGTGTATTTCAAAAGGGTAAACGTAACCAACGAGTCATAAAATCATTGTAGCGATCGCTCAGGGAAGGATTACGAAATTTCTGATCTTTTAACTTGACAATCAATTGATGACCCAAGGGAGTTAGGCGAAAACTGTCTGTAATGCCCTGTCCATCAACTTCTCGCCGCAATACTCCTACATCAATTAACCAGGCTAAAGCATTTTCACAGGTCAATTCTGACAAGGGTTGCTTGGTGTAACTTTGCTGAGTTCCTTTCTCCATTGCTATAGCACCTAGTTGGATACTTTGGCTAGTCATGGCTATAAACAAATTGAGGTTGAAGGGCGAACAGATTAGCGATCGCTCGGCTCTTTCTAGGGCTTTGCTAGTATAAACTAAAGGTTTAAGGTTTGAGGAATCCACAGTAGGCATTTTTATTACTCTAAGTTGGGCTTTTTGTCAATGCTTTGAAAATAAATACCTCTTTGGCAGAATATTCGGTAAGCAAGTTATTTAAATATTGTAAATTATAAGGAAGAACGCCGAAAACCCTTGAAAATGTGGGTGACTCAGGAAGCCACATTTGGGCTTTAGACAAGGGATGAAGGCTAGAGACAGGATAAATCCTGCATTGATTTTAATCCATATTCGTGATACAACTATATTGTCACTAAAGACATAAAAAGCTACCGAGGGACTCTCGGAAAGTTACGCTTGTCAGATATGATTTCGCCCGCCAGGGCAAACGAAATCAGGGCAAGAACCCAAATATTTAAGGCAATGCCTGAACCTGGGATAACTGAGGGATATAGACTGAAACTCTCTATAGAATCTCCGCGTCTTTAGACCGGAGAGTGTCAATGTAAAATCTTGATTGCATGAATATTTTTTAAACAGGATAAGGTGAATTATGCCTCTAGCAGTTGGTACAGACGCACCTGCATTTACCACTACAGACACTAACGGCAATCCAGTTTCATTGTCTGATTTTGCTGGTAAAACAGTGGTTCTCTACTTTTATCCCAAAGATGACACGCCAGGTTGCACAAAACAAGCTTGCAGTTTCCGCGATGCTCAGTCAGACTATACAAGTAAAGGTATCGTCGTCTTAGGTGTGAGTGCTGATGATGAAGTAGCCCACCAAGCATTTACTTCCAAATATAATCTGAATTTCCCTTTATTAGTTGATACCAACAAAAGCATCATTACAGCTTATGATGTTGATGGTGGTGGTTACGCCAAGCGTGTTACCTACATCATTGATGGTGATGGCAAAATCATTGATGTTGATACTGCTGTTAACACTACTACCCAAGCTAGTGATGTTTTAGCAAAACTGGGACTTTAATCATTAACTCCGTAGGGGCGCAGACCCTGCGCCCAGTATTTCCTATTTAACGGGTAATTTACCTGATGATGGTAAAATCTGTAAAGGAAAGAGATTTTGTCCAGGGATAATGGCAGAAGTGCCTGGATTTTGTTGTAGTTGAGGTTGAAGTAGTTTCTGTTGTTCTGCCTTAAATGCGGCTATGGCTGGATCTAACTGTTGATTTTGTTGTTCCGCATTCCATTGGGTATTGCTCATTTGCAATGTGTGCATGAGACTGAGGGGGTTGAAATCTGAGCCGTTACCAGATAAAGTATTGCTATTGCGATCGCTTTCCAAAGTCCCAAAAGGTTGATTAGGATCAGCTAAAGTGGGTGATACTCCTAATAGAGAAGCGAAACTCATGCCGGCGATAGTGGCAACAATAATTTTGCGAACTGGTAAAAATGGACTTTTCATGAAATTGCCCCTTATATATTTTTAAGCAAGACTGCGACGTAGTTGAGGTTGAATACTCAATAAAGCCACTATTGCAAAACCGAGTAATACTAACAACGCTACCCCAAAGGTAACATCACCCCAAAAGGCGTGCATAACGATATCATTTAATCCCCAACTGCTGTGTAAATACAAATAGCGAATGGGTTCAATTGCATAGCTGAGAGGATTGAGTGTGGCGATAACCTGCAACCAACCGGGCATAAAGGATAAAGGTGCTAAGGCTGTGCTGGCAAATAATAATGGAAGGTTAGTCACAAAAATTACGGCGATAAGTTCAATGTGTCCGGGTAATGCAAAGGCTAAACCTAAAGAAATAGCGGTGACACCTAAAGCTAGGAGAAAGACAATGAGAGCGATCGCACATAATCCTGTAATATCAGGTAAACCAGCCCCTAAAAATGCCGCTGCTGCCACAATTACCGCTGCTTGGAGTAAACTTTGGCTAATAATAAAAATAGCAGAAGCAAAAACAATTGAAAAGCGGGAAGCTAGAGGTGCAACCAGCAAGCGATTTAAAAAGCCAAATTCTCTATCAAACATCACAGGTAAGCCGGCATTTAACGCCCCAGCAAAAGCAGTAAATACTATTACACCTGCTGCTAAAAATTGTCCGTAATTTGTCGTACTACCAAACAAACCTTTGGGAGCATTTTGGAATAAAGCCCCAAACAGAACTAACCACATAACAGGCTGAATAATCCCAGCTATCAGGCTAGAGGGACGACGTTGGAGTTGAATAAATAGACGACGGGTTAAAGCAAAAGTTTCTTGAACAATTTCTGCCAAGAAATTGGAGTTTGTATTCACCACTACATTAGATGCGGTGAGTTCTTGCCAATTCATCACTGCTTTATCATTATTCATAGGGAGTGCTACCGTTAAAATGTATGTAAGAATTTAGGAGGTAGGGGCGCAGGGCCTGCGCCCAGTCAGGAGTCACCGAGTCAAAATGAAGAATATTTTTCTCTTGTGTTTTCTGTTGGCGCAAGCATTCTGAATTCGGAAAAATGTATCAATTATAAACATCTCTGTAGTTTTTAATTAGCAAAGAATATTTATAATTCTTAATACTACATTATAACCAATATCCAATAATATCTTTCGGTTAAGCTAAAATTCTAATTTGGATTTGGTGAAGACGCGGACCAATGACAGAGATAACAGTAAATTCAAGATTGTCATAATGAAATATCTCACCTTTGTTGGGGATTTTTTGGCATTGATAAAGCAAAAATCCGCCCAAAGTTTGATATTCTCTAATTAAAGGTAAATTGAGATGTAAGATTTGATTAACTTCTTCTAAATTAATTTGCGCTTGTACCAAAAATGTCTGTTTGTCTACCATTTGAATCAGTAAATCATTGGTACTGTCAAGTCCGCCAGCATGACCAATAATTTCTGCAATAATATCTTGAATAGTTACCAGTCCCACAGTTCCCCCAAATTCATTCACCACCATCACCATAGCGGGTTTCTCTTGCTGCATCATTGGCAAAAGTTCACTTAAAAGCGTTTGTTCTGGTACAAATCGAGGTGGACGCATCCAAGGCTGGATTTGTGTTTCTGGTGTGATTTTTCCTAACGCCAAAGGTTGTGCTAGATCTTGAAAGTAAACTATACCGCGAATGTCGTCTAAAGATTCGCCAATAATAGGATAGCGAGAGTGTCCAGTGGTGGCTATTTCCTGAAGTAAGGTTTGAAAACTCGCAGTTATGGGGATACCAATAATGCTAGTGCGAGGAATCATGATGTCTTCAGCGGTAATATCCCCAAATTCAAAGACATTATTTAAAAGTTCTCGTTCAGCATTCTCTAAACCCGTAGATTCTCGTTCTGTAGAGATAATTAATTGTAACTCTTCCGGTGTCACAGGCGGTCGCCAACTTTGACCCGTGTATTCAATCCCAAACAATCGTAATAGCCAATGGGTTGATTGATTAAGAACCCAAATAAAGGGACTGAAAAACCGGACTATAGATTTAACAGATGGTCCCAAAAATCTAGCTAGGTGTTCTGAGTATAACATAGCCACTGATTTTGGACACAATTCTCCTAAAACAATTTGTAAGTAAGCAATAGCAAAAAAGGCAATGGGGACTGATAAAGAATGAGCGAGTAAGTAATTAATTCTGAAACTTAACGGCCAAGAATCGAGCCATTTTTCTACCAATACAGCAATTGTACTTTCGCCAATCCAACCCAGTGCCAAACTAGAAAGGGTAATACCTAATTGGGCTGTAGATAGTAGTCTATCAATACTACGTTGTAATGTTTCCACTGCGATCGCTCGAATATCACCGGCTTGTACCAACTGTTGAATCCGAGTTCGTCGCACCGTCACCATTGAAAACTCCGCCGTCACAAAAAAGGCATTGATAGCAATTAGCACTAGCACGCTACACAATCGCAGTCCTGTATCTGTCCAACTTAAAGTAGAAAAAGCACTCACTGTCTAAGATAGTGTAGAATTTGACAACTGGAGCAGAAAATCCCAAATCGAATCTTAATTATCTTTCTCTACAGGAATATCAGACAATTGTAACTTGAGTTTTTGAGCCGGATAATCAGTTAAAGATAAAGATATCTGCTTGACATCATCAAGTAAAGCGGTAGGAATGCTGATTGTACCTTTAAATTCTGCACCTTTTGCGGGCAGTTCTGCGGGTAAACCTTCGGTAATTGCACTCAAAGTTCTGCCTTTATCATCAGTAATATCTAAAAAGCTATAGAGAAACCGCACAGACTCGCCACCTTTATTCTGCATATTCACTTTTAGTAGTAAATCACCACCGGAATAGCGAATAGATTTTACAGACATGGTAACACCTTCACTTTCAGCCGTTACAGGAAATCCTGGTTGAGGAGTCTCTTCGACGACGGGTGTTTCCTTTGGCTGCGGCTTGGTAACTTTAATCTCTTCTTCTTCTGATTTGTCTGGTTTATTACCCTTTTTTTTGTCGTTAATTCGTGATTTCACGGTTTCGAGAATATCTTCTTCTTTTAAGAAAGCTACACTTTCCTCCTGGGGGTTATTAGCCTTGTTGCTGTTAAGTTTATTCACAGGACGACCATCTGGTGTAGTGACACCTTTAAGTGCCATACTCCCCAGGGTAAAGCCCAAAAAACCACTTGCAGAACCGGCACCCAACATCAGAGTTAACAAAATTAAAGTTAGTAGTACAGTAGTATTTATTTTCATTAGAAAATAGAAATTTAGATTTAGTTACTATATATGCTAATGGGGATTTTTGAATTTGGCATTTCCGATTTTAGCAAAACTTACGCTCTATACTCCTACGAGGGAGAAAAATCGGGAATTGTTCTTGATGATTGTTTATAGGTTGCCAAATTATGATATGATAGTGTACTGTGGTTAAAGTAAAGTCATAAAATAAATGACTAAGCTGAAATTACAAGGTTAAAATCCAAGTAAATAAGCGCCTTTGGCCGATTGGGGAGGCAACGAACTCATAATTCGTCTTCAGGCTGGTTCGATTCCAGCAGGGCGCACTTTGCAATAATTCAGGACTCACGAGTGAGTACCTGTGCAAAATTAAGTAAAAATCCCTAAACCAATCAATTTTGTAGGGGCAAACCCCCCCGTAGTTGCCCCAAATACCGGGGTAGGCACGGAGGCGCTACCCCTACTGTCTGGCTTTGAATTTAGGGCGTTAAGACATGAAAATCAAAAATTCCATTTCTCAAACTCTTACTCTCTGCGCCTCTGCGCCTCTGCGTGTTAGCGAAGCGGGGCGAAGCCTGATAAAGTCACACTTTCATTCACCAACGCCGAATTTAGATAGTGTATCTCATTAATCTGCTGTATCTTTTTAAAACTTGATCCGACTGTAAAAAATACCCTTAACAATTTCCGCAGCCGTGACGTAGAGGGCGACTATTGCCATTAAAATGAGGACAAAACTCAAAGGTAAGGCTTGAAATCCCAGGACAGAGGCTAGGGGAGTATAGGGAATAATTAATGTAATTATAGCGATCGCTATTGTCGCACCAAACAGGTATGGACTGGGTTTACTGTGAAAAATAGATTGACGGGTACGAATTACCAACACAATCATAGATGCAGAAATTACCGATTCCATAAACCAACCTGTCCTGAATTGTGCTGAGTCAGCGTGTAATAATAACAGCAACGCCCCAAAAGTAAGATAGTCGAATACAGAACTCAATAACCCAAACACCAACATAAACTTACTAATAAAGTGAATGTCCCATCTCCGGGGTTTGCTAACTAGTTCCGGGTCTACTCTGTCCGCTGCAATGGTCATTTCAGGAAAATCGGTAAGCAGGTTAGTGAGTAAGATTTGCTTAGGTAATAGAGGCAAAAAAGGCAACATGAGAGACACACCTGCCATGCTGAACATATTCCCAAAATTGGCACTAGTAGCCTGCTGACTAATACTAGCAGCAACGGCGTGACTATCACCGGTGATCATTTTCAAAGTAACACCCAAATTTGCTAGATCAATAATTGTATTTTTGATATCGGATTTTGGCGGATCATATAAAGCCAAATAGCCCAAAAAAGTAAAATTAATTTCATCTTTAAGCGTGATATGATTAGTATTTATATTTCGATAGGCAACGCCCAAAGTGCGAAAACCTTGACTACCTAAATCTTCATATTTTTGCTGGATTTGCTGCCGGATTGGTTCAATATTAATTACTTTATTTTCTGCCATTTCTACCGTAGTGCAGATATCGAGAATGTTAGCAATTGCTCCTTTTGTAATTACCAAAAGATGATTATCTTGACTTAACAAAATACTTAAACGTTTGCGGTTAAAATCATAGGGAATTTCATCCAGCTTTTTATATGCAGAAATATCAAAAGATTGATGATTACGAATTGCTTCATCAATAGGATTAACATAACCTTTTTCGTGTGGGATCTGACACCCGCAGATCCCCCTAAATCCCCCTTTTCAAGGGGGACTTTGAGGAATTTAGCCCCCCTTTGTAAGGGGGGTTGGGGGGATTTCGATTAATTCTGATACTTTTGAAACATCCTCTTAATTTCCAGCAAATAAATCCTAAAAATGTTGGGTTTCCTTGCGTCAACCCAACCTACAAGTTTTAATTCAGGATTACTTAAAAGTGTTGCGAAGCTCTTCTTTCATTTTATTTGCTGGGTTACGAGATTCACTTTTTATATCATTAGTTTTTCCACCAGGTAGATACTTAGGGTTGACAATACTATTATCTATGGCTTTTTCAGTTTTAGCTTCAATATTTTTGGTGACTGCCCTTGATTTTGGTTGCCATTTTGCATCTTTTATATCTTCAACTGCACTACGAACTTTACTTTCAGCTTGCTTGGCTTTGCCCATGAATTGATCTTTTTTGTTTCCTGTCACATTACCTAAAGTTTCTTGAACTTTACCTTCAATATTTTTAGTTGTGGCTTCGACTCGATTCATGGTTGTGGCAATTTGAGTCTGGGCAAGACTAACTTCAGCAGTAAAAGCTGTGAAAATTCCCAGACAGAAAACTAAACTAATGATGAGAAAAAACTTGCGAACTTGTGAAAATAGATTCATGAAATTCTCCTTATTTATAGGTTGTTAATTAATAAATACTATCGGTTATAGTTTTGGACTGGGTACGGCTGGAACAATTTTGACTACAACTTTGACGCTTCTGACACCTTTGATTTCTTTAGCAAGAGAATTAATTTTATTTAGTTGTTCTTGAGTCTGGACATTTCCAACCACGACAACTGCCCCATCTTTAGCAGCCACAGTTAATTGACTAGAGGGGATATTCGCCTCCAACTTAGAACGAACCTCACTGGCAAGATCACTATTAGCGCGGGTTGCATTCCCTCCAGTGACGTTATTGCGTTGCTCACGGGCGCGAATATCTGCGTTGAGTTGATCTCGACGAACTTGGCTAGTTGCGTCTTTTTGATTGGCTAAAATTGTTTTGTCTGTGGGAACTTCACCCGTTTTCTCGGTAGTATCTGGCGCACTGCTGCTAGTTTTGGCTTTATTGTCACAAGCAACCGTTCCCAGAAGTAAAATGCTACTGAGGACTAAAAGCGTAATTTTTCTCATATTTCCAATCCCTTTTACACACGCGAGACAACAGGATTAGCAGAACGGCTAATGGTTGGACTATTGTAAACTTCCCATTCACGCATTCCCTTGTGTTTGAAAATGGTTTCTGCTCTCAGGATTTCCGCTTCTGTGCCATCTACAATTACTAAATAATCTCCGTCAACTACATAATCGTGATACACTTGCGCCCGATGTTCAGGGATTCCTAAACCTACTAAACTACCAATTAACCCACCAACTGCCGCTCCGATAGCTCCACCGGCTATAGTAGTAGCGATCGCTGTAGCTGCTGCTCCGGCTAACATAATTGGACCAATCCCCGGAATTGCTAGAGTTCCTAACCCAATTAGTAACCCTGTCAACCCCCCAACCGCTCCTCCTGCCTCGACTCCAGTTTTCGCACCTTCCTCTACACGAGTGGTTTCATGAGTGGTTTCATGGCCGATTTCACGGGTTTCTGTTGGTTCTTGAACTCGTGTTTCACCAATTTGGTATCGCTGATTTAGATCTTCATCATGTTTAGCAATCACAGATACCTGATTCATGTCAAATCCGTTATCTCGCAGTTCATTTAGAGCATCTTCTACTTCTTCGTGACTAGAAAATACTCCTACTGCTCGTTTATTATTAATCAAGGTCATTTTTTTATCCTCTTAAAAAGGGAATAAGTGGCAGGTAACAAGGTAATTAAGAATTAGTTTGTAAGATCAAAAAAAGCCTTATTTCCCCCGCCCCTGCCTGGTAGTCTGTCAACCCGAAAATGACGGGTGAAGGCAAGCAGGGGGAGAAGAGAGGCAGGGGAGGCAGGGGAGGGAAGAACAGAAGTTTTTTCCGATCATTACCCGTCAAAATAAATTTGACGAACTACTAGTTAAGTAGTGAGACAGAATTAATTACACAATGTCATTGCGTAAGCGTTGCGTGGCGTTAGCCATATGGAACGAAGTGAAATGAAGCAATCCCAAGGGTTGTGATTGCTTCCCTTCCCTCGCAATGACTGTAAATATTTTTGTCCAATTACTTAATCTACTCGATCATTTCTTTGGCTTGATCCTTCACATCTTCAACTGCGTGGCGAACTTTGGCTTCTGCTTGTTTTGCCTTGCCTTCTGCTTGAGTTTTTGGATCTCCGGTTAAATCACCTACTGCTTCTTGAACCTTACCTTCAATGTTTTTGGCAGTTGCCTTAGCTCTATTTTTCATACTCATAATCCACTCCTAATGGAAAATTTACTAACGCGAAATCTGGGTTTTATCTTCTTTCCACATTCGGATGTTCTTGGGTGTTAACATCCAATTCTTCTCGACGCAGAGTTTCTTCTGCTTCAATAGTTTCGTGATCTACAACTTTATCAACTCTGACTTCTTCTCGTAAGAAAGCTTCTTTATGAATATCCGCAGTTTCTTCATAAAGTTCTATTCGACTCACTTCTGTCGTCCCAAAGCTATCGCCATCTAAAGCCACCGTTTCTCCCGCAGTTGTAGGAGTGACTCGTTCAATGACAATTCTTTCTTTATCTATGGGAACTGAAACCCGCGCTTTTTCTGTTTCTGTATGTTTCCCAACAATCACTTCTCCCGTTTTGGCGCGGATTTTGTTGGCAATTAATCGTTCTTGATATAGTTTGAAAGTTTGATGATCCTGATCATTCAAAGCATATAGAGCCGGATCTGCTTTATAGTCATAGGCAGCACTGCCGTTACCGGACTTTCTCGGTGGGGCTATGGGAGGGGCTACCATAGTAGCTCCCGCAGGTCGAGAACTGGCTGTATCTACAGAACCGGAACTTTCTAAGAATGCTTCGGAACGATACACTCCTCTGACTTGTTCTTCATAGTTATAATCAATTTCTTTGTGTTCGTTAAATTCGGGTAAATTCTCCGCTTGTTGTTTGGTCATTCCCACTGTATAAATCCGTTCAGAGGTATGATCAATGCGCGAACGACCAACTGGCAATAAAACTTTTTTCCCAAAAATCCACAAACCTAAATCAACAACAAAATAGCGAAAATGTCCTTGGTCATCTACTAAAATATCGCTGACTGTGCCAATTTTTTCATCTGCGGTTGCATAGACACCCATACCTTTGATATCTTTGCCTTCAAAACTTTCTCGATAATTCGGATCAAATTCTTTAATTTTCAAAAGAGACATACTATTTCCATCTCCATTTTTTACGGATGTGGAACAGGTTGATAATTTTCTCCTGTTCCAGTTTCACCATCAGTTGATGTCATCAAATACCAATTATTCTCAACATTAGAACCTGGTACAATTGGGTTATGAGTTTTTCTGCTCTGTTAGTTCTAATATGTATACATTAGTTATTTTTATGATTAAGACCGTCCATCAAAGGGTTGATTATGCTGGTATGTCAATAGACAGAGATTCTTAACTGAGTGAATATGTAGGAAAGTGCCAGATCCCCGACTTCAGATCCCCGACTTCTTCAAGAAGTCGGGGATCTGTATGATCTGTGTGGGATTAAAAGTGTATAAATTCGTTTATAGCCAAATAATTTAAAAATTCCCCTTGGGGAAAATCGCAAATAATACACTCGGTGTCAAAAAATTGCACTAAAATCACTACGGCGGTAATCTTTGGTTGTGAGGTGTGAGGTATTTTTAAGTCAGCTTGACGATAAAATTAATCCACTTCCTGCGGTCTTTAGGCTTACTGCGCTAAAAAATTAGAGAGTTAATTTATGTTTCAGTTATTAAGCCGGGTTTTGCTATGGCTCTTAATTGGTGTTGTAGCCTTTTCTTTGTTTCAAAGATTCTATCCATCAGTAACTTTTGTCGGCAGATTTGTTTTAGGGTTAGTCATTGTTGTTTTAGCTTTAGCATTTCTCAATCCCAATGAACCAGCATTGGCTTCATTGTGGCGATTTATCTCCTTCCCGCTCAAGCCTTTGGGCGCTTCGGTTTTAATGTTGTTTCTAGCTGCTCAAAAAATCAAAGGCGGTGGCATTGATAAACCGGGCGGTTTTTTATTAGGATGGGCTTTGACGGTTTTGCTTTTGTCCAGCACGCCAGCGATCGCTTACTTCCTCGTTAGATCACCCGTTGCTACAGTTGGGGAGATGAACATCAATCAGCCAACTGCCCCATCTACCTTAGTGGCCTTTGATCTGGCAAATCCTAATTTCACAATCTCAGATATTGGGCAAAATATCATCCCACGTAAGGTAGAGATAAATTCTCCAACTATAGCCTTCAATAGTCTGACTGCGAATATCCCTTCCTATCTCCTCCAAAATCCTCAAGCAATCAGCACCCGCGGGTTACGGGTAGAAGACTTTGTTCCTAATGCAGAAACACTGCAACTTACTACCCAAGTATGGGAAAGTTATCTCAATCAGATTTATGTTTTCCTACGTGGCCGGACGTAGAGGAGGTAGGGGGTAGAGGGAGTAGGGGGAGTAGGGGGAGTAGGGGGGTAGGGGGAGTAGGGGGGTAGGGGGAGTGGGGGGAGTGGGGGGAGTAGGGGAGAAATTTCGTTCGTTCGTTCGTTCTTTCTTCTTTCTTTCTGTTGACTATTCTTACAATACCAAAAAGTTAGATAATTGTTGGCATGGCCAAATCTCACAGACTTGATAAAATCGCTGCTTATTTACGCCCCTATTGGCGCGAAACCGTTTTCGGTATTATTGCTTTATTAGTTGTCAATGGGCTGGGTGTATATATTCCTTTGTTAATCCGTTCAGGGGTAGATACTCTATCTAAGAGTTTTAGTTTTCGCCAAATCATCCATTATGTAGTCCTTATCGCCCTACTTAGTTCCGCTATGTGGATGATGCGAATGGCTTCTCGGATTTGGATATTTGGTGTGGGAAGACAGGTAGAATTTGACCTCAAACAGCGGATTTTTCAACACCTGCTGCAATTAGAACCTGCTTATTTTACGGTTAATACTCCTGGGGATTTAATTAGTCGCGCTACCAGTGATGTAGATAATATTCGACGGTTGGTAGGTTTTGCTGTATTAAGTTTGGCAAATACTTTTTTTGCCTATACTCTGACATTACCAGTGATGTTGTCTCTGAGTGCGGAACTGACATTGGCATCATTAGCAGTGTACCCGTTCATGTTTATGATGGTGCATTTTTTTAGCGATCGCTTGCGTAATGAACAAACCGCCGTCCAGGAAGAACTTGCAGAAATTAGTGAACTGGTGCGGGAAGATATGAGCGGTATGGCGCTGATTAAAATTTACGCCCAAGAAGACAATGAGCGTCAAGCATTTAACCGGAAAAATGAGCAGCTATTAACCGCTAACCTCAAACTAGCTAAAACTCGCAACACCCTATTTCCCCTGATTGGTGGATTAGCAAGTCTCAGTTCTTTGATGATTATTTGGTTAGGTACAGCAAGAATATCCGCTGGAACTCTTGCAATTGGTGATTTTCTGGCTTTGCTAATTTATGTAGAGCGATTAATTTTCCCTACCGCTTTATTAGGATTCACTATTACTGCTTACCAACGGGGTGAAGTGAGTATTGATCGCTTGGAAACTATTCTCAGCGTGACTCCGAAAATTCAAGACACACCAGACGCTATCCATGTAGAACCCAGCCAACTCAAAGGGGAATTGACAGCAGTAAACTTTAGTTATACTTACCCCGGTGTAAATACCCCAGTTTTAGAACATCTGAATTTTCAGATCGCACCTGGGGAAGTAGTAGCTATTGTTGGTCCGGTTGGTTCAGGAAAATCAACCTTAGCGAATGCTGTCCCCAGATTATTGGATATTCAGCCAGGACAGTTGTTTTTAGATGGGTTGGATATTACAAAACTAGCTGTGAGTGATTTACGTGGTGCGATCGCCTACGTACCACAAGATAGCTTTTTATTCAGTACCACCGTCAAAAATAATATCCGTTATGGTGATCCCGTCTCCGCCGCAGAAGACGTAGTTTACGCCGCCAAAATGGCGCAAATTGACGCAGAAATTCAGAATTTCCCCCAACAGTATGAAACCCTAGTGGGTGAGCGAGGAATTACCCTTTCTGGTGGACAAAGACAACGCACAGCTTTAGCAAGAGCAATGTTAATTGATGCCCCCATCTTGCTGTTGGATGATGCCCTATCCAGTGTAGACAATCAAACTGCTACACAAATCCTCACCAATCTGGCTACAGGGACAAAAAGAAAAACCGTAATTTTTATTACTCACCAACTTGCTGCTGCTGCCACATCTGACCGAATTTTGGTCATGGAACAGGGGAAAATCGTTCAAACGGGTCATCACTCAGAACTGGTAGAACAGCCTGGACTTTATCAAAATTTGTGGAATCAACATCAAGTAGAAGAACTATTACATTGAGCCAAAATGGATTAATTTTTGTAATAATTAGCAGTAGTATTAATTACCAACCAGCATAATCTAAAGATGTCTAAAAATTCACAGTTAGTAGCTTCTGAGTCCAGTAACTTATTAACATCTAAACAGCAGCGTCTTTTAGGATCTATCGCCATTTTAGTCGTCATTAGTTTACTGACTTCAGCCGGTGGATCACCCATTGAACATAATGTTTCCAACATCTGGGAAGGTTTTATTTGGGGCATAGCCGATCCAGTGATTAGTTTAGACCGTTTTGCAGGGATTGTAGCATTAGGTTTATTTTCCGCTAGATTTACCCGTGGTAATTGGCTAAATATCACTTTTGTTATTGCTGCTATCTGTGGACAATTGATTAATTTATCTCCAGTGATCTTACCTGCACCAGCAATAGCTATTGCTATTTGTACCATTGCATTAGGAGTAATGTTAGTTACACCAATTCCTATTCATTGGTTAGCAATAGCTTTATTAAGTGCTACTGCTGGGATATTTCAAGGTTACTCCGATGCTACATCCATCATCGGTGCAGAAACATTAACTATGATTATCTTCGTAATTAGTGTTGCCTTCACTCAAACAGTAATTATCATGAGTGCCAGAAAAATAGGTGTAAATTTTGGCATCAATGAAATTAATCAAATCTTACCTAAAATCATCCGTTTTGCTGGTTTAGTATTCTGTGCAATTGGTATCGTATTTTTGGGCTACTCAATAATTTAACGTAGGAATTAGGGAATAGGTATTGGGATTAGCACCGCTTGGCGGAAGTTAAGGGTCAAAACTAAGAGGAACGATGACAAGTTACTTGATTTATTAATAATGCTGATTATGAAACTATTGAATGAATATTTAGGAATATTACTGTGATGATTTTTCCTCAAGATTGGAGCAGGCCAGAAATGATTGCAACTGGAATAGAAACAAGAATCAGTCGCTTAGAATCTATTGTTGAACAAATTGGAGACGCTGTACTCTCGACAACTGAGACAATTGAACGTCTTGCTCACAGAGTTGATGCCCTGAGTCTACAAATAGAAGCCCAAGGAAAACAAGTACAGCAGCAAGGTTATCAGATTTTTGCTTTATGTGACGCTGTGCAAAGTTTGGCTGACTCGCAGAAGGATTCTATGGAACAAATCACTCAATTGTCACAAACCTTAGATGGACTTGTATCCTTATTGCAAAATGAATAATGATGGAAGGAGTTCAGGAGTCAGGAGTCAGGAGTCAGGAAGAAGGAAGGAAGAAGAAAGAAGAATTTAGAACCTGAATTAGTAAGCCCTAATTACCTTAAACCCTTAACTTTGTCACCGCGATTTTTCCAGAAAAACATATATCAACATCACTATTAGGAGTCCGTTCTCGTTTACCATATTCTCCTGTATAGTAAAAATCATCACCTTCCATTCGGTAATTAACAGGTAAAGGTTTCGTACAAGGTTGACAAAATACCACTTCTGGATCTGCTTGTTGCGGTAACAGGTGCGGTAGATTGACATTCCAAAAACATCCAGGTTCTAGAGGAAGTTCCATCAAATCCTTTAATAATGCAGATGTCCATTTAACAGCCTTATCCCAATCATAATCACGTTTACCTTGACGATATTGAGAAACAGCAATTCCGGGAATCCCGTGCATAGCAGCCTCTCTGACAGCAGCCACAGTCCCAGAAATATACGCATCAACGCCTAAATTTCCACCAGCATTAATACCAGAAATCACATACTTGATATTTGGTGCAATATGTGAAATGGCAACTCGGATACAATCAGCAGGAGTGCCGGCGATCGCATATTCAAAATCAGAACGCCGTTGCAGATTAATCGGTTGATGGGTAGTAACTTGATGTCCACAGCCTGATTGATGGGATTGTGGTGCAGCAATAATTACTGACTTATCATTTACTGCTTTCAATAAAGCTGCAATACCCGGAGCATCAATACCGTCGTCATTGGTGATAATTATCGTCATACTATGTTTTTTTAATACTTATTATATCTCTTTAGTTTGGTAATTACTAGAATTCTTCTTGGTGATTTTTCTGGTATAGTCTACAAGCTAAAGCATAAAGTTGAGTAAAGTCGCTTCATTAACCTGCTTCTAAAATTGCACCCGAATTTTATGTGCTAATTATGAGCGTTAACCCCGGTTTCGGTGGTCAAAGCTTCATTCCTAGCGTAGTTCCTAAAATCCGCAAGTTGCGTCAAATGTGTGATGAACGCGGTTTAGATCCTTGGACTGAAGTTGATGGGGGACTCAAAGCTAATAATACTTGGCAAGTTTTGGAAGCTGGTGCGAATGCTATTGTAGCGGGTTCGGCTGTGTTCAATGCTCCTGATTATGCTGAGGCGATTACCAATATCCGTAACAGTAAGCGTCCTAGTCCAGAATTAGCTGCTGTTTAATTTAATACTTGTGATTAAGTAAGACTCAGATCCCCGACTTCTTTGAGAAGTCGGGGATCTATTTTTAAAGAATTGCAAAAAATGAGCTATTTGAGTTAATTAATGAAATAATAAAATTGTTCAAACTTCCATAGTTTAAGATAGATGTCTCTATTTACCAAATTATTTTACCTCAGCTCCTCAGTTAATAAACCACTTGAAAATTATTTTACTGAAATAGTCGTTTGTTTTTTGCACCACAATCAAGATATTTTGATTGCTTGGTTGAAATCTTATTCAATTATCATTGAAGATAACTATTCTAACATCAAAGTTTTATCTCAAGAGAGATATAAAAACGAAAAAAGTATAATTGATATACAAATTGAGCTATCAAATGGAATAGACACAGATTTGATATTTATTGAGTCAAAAATTGGTGCTAAAGATCCAAACAATAATTTAAAAAAATATGCTGAAATTTTGAGAAGTTTACCAAATATCAGACATCGAATTTTAATTTATATCACTCGTAAAGATGATCCGAAAGACGAAATTAAGGTTTATACATCAAATTTATTACCACAAGTAAGTTTTTACTCATTGAAATGGCAAGATTTCTATGAATTTTTAAATGAGCATGAAGCTGATAGTTTAAAACCTGATACTCTAAAAATAGAGATATTAAAGTTTATGGAGAAAAAAGAAATGTCTAAGAATAAGGAATTTTCACTTATTGATTTAGTATCAATGATAACTTATCGTAATTTTGTCAAAAAAACTAGCAAGCTCATGGAGTCTACTTTTAGTGATGAAGTGAAAAATAAATTTATTGAAAATTTTGGTTATGAAAATGTCATCACGCCAAATTTAAAAACATTGGGAGATGATGCTATCACCAAAGGGTTTCCAGACTGGCACTTTAGATATTTTCTAGGATACTTTGATTTTACTCCAGAAGAAAATTCAACAGAATATCCAAATATAGAACATCTTAAGTTAGGTGTAGCTATTGGCGCATCGGCTAAATACAGAAGGCGTAGTAAATTTTGTCTTGAATCTATGGATAAAGTTGAGTATGAGCGTGATTGGAGTAAACGTATAAATGATGATGGATGGATGACTATTGATTATACAATAAATATTCAAGAATTGTTATCTGGAAAAGATCATTTATCAAACATCAGAAATTATTTTTTAGAATCCATTGACGAACTGAAAAAAATTCATGATGAATATTTTTATTGGAACAATTTAACTAAATAAAAAACAACACAAGAAGCTAAAGAAGAATATGAATCTTAATGATCAGTAATTTGGGTTAAGCGCATTTATGCTAAAATGCCATTACCACACTCTGTAAGGAGTTTTTTGTATGGCTAACGTTACTTACGATGAAATTTTTGGAGCAGTATTAACCTTACCTCCTCTATACAGAGCAATGCTTGCTGAACATCTTCTCAAAAGTCTTGATGAAAAGGAGCAAATTCAACTGGCTACACAGTTATTGCAATGGGTAGAAGTAAAGATTAATAAAGAACCTCAGTCTATGCCAAATAAAGGATTACGACAGCCAGGACTCGGTTTAGGTTCTTGTATATTCACTGATGACTTTGATGATCCACTACCTGATGAGTTTTGGCTTGGTGAAACATGAAATTACTATTCGATACCCACACTTTTATGTGGTGGCATAGCGAACCAGACCGTATACCTAGAGACACGCTAACATTACTTCAAAATCCCAATCATGAGTTACTTCTGAGCATAGTCAGCCTATGGGAAATGCAAATCAAAATTCAGTTAGGGAAATTAACTCTTAGAGATGATTTAGAACTTATGCTAAAAACTCAGCAGGAGCAAAATAATATTACTTTATTATCTATAACATTTCTCCATATTCTGGAACTAAAAAACTTACCTCTACACCACAAAGATCCATTTGATAGACTTCTACTAGCTCAATCTAAAGTTGAAAATGCAACATTAATTAGTCGAGACTCAGTTTTCCAAAACTATGACTGTCCTGTAATTTGGTAATCGCTAACTCTTTTAGTATAAGTAGCGATCACTAATCGCTCTGTAGGAATAGCTAACTTATTATTTCTCTTTGTTTTATTCCTTTGAAAAATCCGTTAAAATAATATTGGTCTGATCAATCTAGGTAAATGATTATGAGATGGGAAGAAGTTTGTGAAAATAAACAATTACAAGATTTACCCTTCAAAATTGAATTAAATAAATGGGGACAAATTGTCATGAGTCCTGTAAAAATTAAACACTCTTTTTATCAAGGAAGAATCCAACGACTATTAGAATCTTTATTAAAAACTGGCGAAGTCATGCCAGAATGTGCAATCAATACATCAGACGGCGTTAAAGTTGCCGATGTCGTTTGGTGTTCAGATACAAGATTTGATCAAATTCAAGATGAAATATCAGCTTCCATAGCACCAGAAATTTGTATAGAAGTTAAATCTACGGGCAATACTATTGATGAAATGGAATTTAAGAAACAATTATATTTAGAAGCTCAAGCAATTGAAGTATGGTTATGTAATGAACAAGGTGAAATCAGGTTCTATAATCAACAAGGTGAATTAGAAAACTCTTTGTTAGTTCCTGACTTTCCTCAACAAATTAAACGCTAATCTGCTGAACTTTGTTGTATCTATCACCTTTCACCTACAGTCCACCAAGCTAAAGCATAAGGTTGAGTAGCTTCATTCACCTGCTTCTTGAATTGCACCCGAATCTTATAGTTACCATTAGTAGGAACTGGACAAAAAATATGTTCCACACTATCAACTTCACTCACAGAATCACAAACCACAACTTCATTATTTTTCCCATTTTCCTTAACTAAATAGACATCAAGATTATTTAATCCTTTATCTATAAATGTTTCCCCTATATCATATTCCTGATTATTATCTTTATCATTCAACTCCACCAAACGATCCCAACTTAAAGTAATAGCCACAAAACTATTTTGTTTCAAACTCTTTTGCAAAGCATATTCTTTAGAAGAATTAGCATTAACAGTACCATAATCCCAACCAATATGCGGAACTGGTGTATTAGGTTTCCATTCACCACCATTCAACTGTTGATAAGCTCGAAAAGCATTTAAATGACCTGCTCCCATTTGAGCATCCAGGGGAATTTTGGAATTTTTGTAAGCATTAGAAACTAACCAATCTTGATTTTGTTTATCAATTAAAGTCCTCGTCATTCCCAACCGTAAACCATCACCACTATCTTGAATCTTGTCCGCAGAATTAAGTAATATTGCTTTCATGACTTGATGACGACGAGCATCAATAGTCCAATTTGCTTGTTTAATTCGTAACTGTCTATCCACAAATTCCTGTAATAAAGCCACAGTAGCCGTAACTTGCGGTGCAGCAAAACTCGTACCTGTAGATTTATTTAACTTACCATCAGGATTAAGTAAAGGAATATTCGTCCCAGGAGCAACCAAACTAATTGCACTTCTCCCCCCAATATTAAATTCCTTCCCTGCTAAACGATTTTCTATACCTTGATTAATACTCGCCAAATTAGAAACGTGAACTTTATTAAAAATTCCCTCGCGTTCTGAAGAAAAAGCCACATTAATTGCGTTAAAATTATCTGTAGGAATAGGAATCCCGCCTTTGCCTTGATTACCAGCAATGGAATAGACAACATCATGAACACGGCTAGACCAGTCAATACATAATGTTAGTAAAGCATTACCATCTAACATAGCTTCTGGTCGAGGATCACGTTCAAGAGGTTCACCAAAACTAAAATTAATCGCCCGCACATCACCACCATTTTGTAATGCAATATGTTGTGCTGACAGACACTCCTCTGGTTGACCGATTTTTTTTGTAGATCCGACAGCAGAAGAATACAGTCTGGCGTTTGGTGCGACACCAGGAAAAGCCTTATCTTGACTCACCATCACGCCAGAAACATTATAAGCATGAGGATCAACACCAACATTTGATTTAGCCGGGACGTTGCGTGAAAACACTGCAAATGGAGATACAGCCCGATTTTTAGATACGGCTTTATCCCAGCCAAACATCCCCGGACGACCAATTTCTACTTGACCAATGGCAATTTTCCGCCCAGTCAAATTATAAGGAGCTTGATGTAGCTTCAGCGCATCAATACCATTAGCACCTAAAAAATTTGCCAACTTCACCCCAGCACAGACGGGTAAAGTCAAGCAAGAAAAACCTACACTCCAAAAAAGTAGCCAATTTTTACTCATATTTTTAGGGAACAGGGAAAAGTTTTCTGAAAAATTTGAATTTTGAATTAATTTTTAATAATTTCTCCATATTTTGTTACAATGCCTACAGACGAAGACGCTTAAAACCCACTAGCCATGACCCAAAATTCATCTCAAAAGCCTATAGTTATCGCTCCATCTATCCTATCAGCAGATTTTAGCCGTCTGGGTGACGATATTCGCGCCGTAGACAAAGCGGGAGCAGATTGGATTCACGTTGATGTAATGGATGGACGTTTTGTCCCTAATATTACAATAGGTCCTCTGATTGTGGAGGCGATTCGTCCAGTTACAACCAAACCACTGGATGTCCACTTGATGATTGTGGAACCAGAAAAGTATGTAGAAGGTTTTGCTAAAGCCGGTGCTGATATTATTTCTATCCACGCAGAACACAACGCATCTCCTCACCTGCACCGCACTCTTGGACAAATCAGAGAACTCGGTAAGAAAGCTGGAGTTGTACTCAATCCGGGTACACCTTTGGAGTTAATTGAATACGTCCTAGAATTGTGCGATTTAGTGCTAATTATGAGCGTTAACCCCGGTTTTGGTGGTCAAAGCTTCATTCCTAGCGTAGTTCCTAAAATCCGCAAGTTGCGTCAAATGTGCGATGAACGCGGTTTAGATCCTTGGATTGAAGTTGACGGGGGACTAAAAGCTAATAATACTTGGCAAGTTTTGGAAGCTGGCGCTAATGCTATTGTAGCGGGTTCGGCTGTGTTCAATGCTCCTGATTATGCTGAGGCGATTACCAATATCCGTAACAGTAAGCGTCCGACTCCAGAATTAGCTGCTGTTTAATTTGATACTTGTGATTAAGTAAGACTCAGATCCCCGACTTCTTTGAGAAGTCGGGGATCTATTTTTAACGAATTGACAGAGTTTTAGATTAACTAATCAAGCAATCAGGTGTCAGATTGAAGGTTAGGCAGTGGCCGCAAATCGCACAACCAAAACAATCAACCTTGAATCTTGAACGTATACTGAGAGGGAAAATCGCGTTAAATAAGGGTTTTATCTGAAATTCTGTTCAGAAATCAAATAAGAGTCCTATCGTATGCCGAACTATTAATTAAACATCAAAACTATGTTCAAAAATAAAGGCAAAAAGCCAGACATTATAAAAAATACCTAAAATGTTAATAAATGATGCCAGTATTTATTACGGGATAAGGGTTTTAGTTGTATCTTGGGTAATCTGTTGACAATCTTTTATGATTATGTCAACATATAATAAATATGATAATGGCCGGTTTGTGCAAAAATTCCATAATTCCATTGACAGTCATCCACATTGAGTGCTACTCTTAGAACGTGGGTGTAATAGAGCTTTTTACTTATACATCTATACATTCATTAAATTAAATGCCAGCCTAGCTGGTAGCCACGCTGACAGTCATTTTTAATATACTTTTTCTGATTTTGGCGAATCAGGAACTCCAATTCCTTAGAACAAATAGGAGTCAAATTCATTATGGCACAAAATGCCGATCTTCAACCACTTCATTTTGCAATCAGCAACTTTGAAGTTTTGGAACCCACATTCCGCACCCCCAAGTGTCACACCCCAAGAAAACCGATATATTTAGTACATAAGAACTAATACCTGTGAGGGGTGATTAAAATTTATTGAGGCTAAATAGGAATAATTACTATTAAAGCAGATATATAGTCAATAAAACGACTAAGTACGAAATTTTGATTCTGAGGTGATTGTAATGGAAAACCTAGTCCAGAATCATTGAAAGCTTTATCCTCAATGACTATAAAAAACTAAAAAAACGTTTTAAATCAACAGAAAAATGAGAACATGGTAACAGATACTTATATGGAG
>NZ_LJOU01000057.1:0-38726 GCF_001672085.1 Anabaena sp. AL93
CTCCCCCCACTCCCCCTACTTCTCCTGTTCCCTGTTCCCTATTCCCTTCTCTCGATATTCTCTAAGTTGCTGGAGGAGTTGTTCTTGGGATAAATTGGGTGGTTCTGGGACTGGTGCGGGGGTTGTTTCCACTTTCTCCACTATTTTGGGTTGGGGATTGATTACTAATATTTGTTTTTCGGAAACAGGTGCGGTAATTACTACCTTTGATTGATTAGCATCAGCTTTGAGACCATCTAGAGTTACAGCTACCTTGGTTTTTTCCTGAATGTCTTTGCTAGAAGAAACTAATTTACTCAGACCATTTACCAATCGCAACATATTTTGACGAAACTTAGGATCACCTGTTAATTCATCTAAATCCGCGGTGATTTTTTGGGTATTTTCAAATGTTGCTCTCGCCGCATCTAAGGTTTGTTGCAGTAAAACAATGTTTTTTGGATCATTTAAAGTTTTAGAGGCATCTTTTAAATTCACAGAAGCTTCGGCTGCATTTGCCGATAGGGTTTCTAAATTGGTTAATAATTGTCCTTGAGTTAAGCGATTAATGGCAGGTGATAAACTTGTAACTGTTTGACGAAGTTGATTACTGGTCTCCGTCATACTATTTAAAGTACCAACTAAAGAAGAACGATTGGTAGTGATGAGATTATCTAAATTTGTTAGTAAGCGATTTGCTTGTTTAGCTGTGATACTAAAATCCTTAGCTGTTGTCCCTAATTGATCTGCGGTTTTGGTAGCAGTTGTAGTTAATTGGGCTGTAGAGCGTTGTAATGTAGATGCCGTACCAGAAAATACACTTATTTGTCCTTTGAAGGTTTTGCTCAAATCTTGTAAATCCTTACTTAAATCGGCGATATTAGCAGCAGCATTAGCCGAGGTTTCTAAGGTGCGATTCACATTTTTATAGAACTTTTCGTTACTATATTGAGCCGCAAAAATAGTTGATTGACGCATCAGTTCATCTACACTGATGCCAATTGTCCCTCTTAATCGAGAACCATTACAAATAATCAAGCTAGAATTACAGTCTTTATCTAGAGGTTTGGCAGATAACTTCCCTGGTAAATCTCCTTTGGGAGTAATTTCAATAATATTTTCGCTAATTAATCCACTTTGATTAGCTTCAATGAGGGAATTACTGGGAATTATTAAATCAGGGGAGTTAATTTGAATTTCCACATCAATGGCATTTGTTCCGGGTTGAACCTTGGTGATAGTTCCCACTTTCACACCCCGAAAACGGACTACTGAACCCTTTTGCATTCCCCCAGCATTGGCAAATTCGATAATTGCTCTGTAAGAAGTTTCTCCAGGGGTGATTCTATTTAACCACAGTAAAATTGTGCCAAATGCGCCTAACCCCACCAGGAGCAACAATCCTACAGAACCTTCTCTCATCATGCGTGCAGACGTGAAACTGCTAATTAGACCTCGCATTTATTCCTCCACTGATAGCGTTAAACTCAGCAATTTGATTTGGTACTTAACCAACTACTTGAATTGGTCCATGTACACTTCCACTCATAAATTGTCTAATTAGGGGATTTTCTGTATGATCTAAGGCAACTACTGTACCTTGCCATTGCACTTTTCCTTGATAAAGAAATACTATTTGATCGGATGTCCGCCGAATAGTGCTTTCTTGGTGAGTTACAATGGAGTAAGTACTACAGACTCCTTGTGTATTTTGTAAGTCACGGATTAAGTCCTCAATTACCGTTGAGGCAATGGGATCTAATCCGGCTGTAGGTTCATCGTATAATAAAACCTCTGGACTATCTGTAGGACGTTGAGGATTTGACATAATAGCACGAGCAAAACTGACTCTTTTTCGCATTCCTCCAGAAAGTTCTGATGGGTAAAGGTGACTAATATCTGCTAGTCCTACCAATTCTAATTTTTGATTGACTAATTCCCGAATGTGCGATCGCTTGAGTCGAGAATGTTGATAAAGTAGAAATCCAATGTTTTCTTCGACTGTCAAAGAGTCAAATAGAGCCGCTTGCTGAAATACCATACCAATTCCCACCGGATCAGCAGCATCTTCTATTAAACCCTCTCTGCGTACTCCTTGAATATAAATTTCCCCTTCATCAGGTTTTAATAATCCGGCTATAATCCTTAAAACCGTTGATTTACCAGTTCCCGAAGGGCCAATTATTCCTAGTGCTTGTCCTCGGTATATTTTTAAATCAACGTTATCTAAAACCTTGTTGTTACCAAAAGTTTTAGAAATACCTTTTAATTCAATTAATGGTTCTAATGTTTCTGTCATTGCTAGTTAGTAATTAAATTCTCATCTGTCACCTATAATATTTTGTAAAGCACGTTATTTTCCCATTTTACTCAAGTCTATGTCTCCTTATCCTAGTTTAGTTACTGTTTCCGCACTTATACTATATTTTGTAGTGACAATTAATGTTGGTATAGCTAGAGCTAAATATCAAGTCCCTGTACCGCAGACTACAGGAAACCTGGATTTTGAAAGAGTGCTAAGGGTACAACAAAATACCTTGGAACAACTAGCTTTATTTATCCCGGCTTTATGGTTGTTTTCTATTTATGTTAGTCCTATTTGGGGTTCTGCTCTCGGTGCAGCTTGGATAGTAGGAAGAATTGCTTATGCTTGGGGATATTATCAAGCTGCTGAAAAACGCGGTCCTGGTTTTGCAATTAGTTCTCTCAGCGGTATCGTGCTAATTCTTGGTTCGCTGGTGGGGATTATTTTATCTATGGTGAAGTAGATTGGGGACTGAGGACTGGGGAGAGACTGGGTTAAATTTTACCAATCACCAATCACCAATCACCAATCACCAATCACCAATCACCAATCACCAATCACCAATCACCAATCACCAATCACCAATCACCAATCACCAATCACCAATCACCAATCACCAATCACCAATCACCAATCACCAATTACCAATCACCAATCACCCAACTAAATCGGGAAACACTTCTTGCACAGCAGGATGTACAAGACGGTGATTTTGGACATTTAAACCTTTTGCTAAGGCTGGGTTAATGTCTAAGGCTTTCAGTCCGAGATTTGCTAACTGGACAGTATAGGGTAGGGTACTGTTATTTAGGGCTTGCGTGGATGTCCAAGGCACTGCTCCCGGCATATTAGGAACACCATAATGTACGACTCCCTCATCAATGTATACTGGTTTAGTGTGGGATGTAGGATGTAATGTTTCTACACATCCACCTTGATCAACAGCAACATCTACAATCACTGAACCAGGGCGCATTTGTTTAACTAATTCACGAGATACTAAAATGGGGGCTTTTTTGCCAGGAATTAAGACTGCACCAATGAGTAAATCGGCATCTTTGACTGCGGCTTCAATATGGGCGGAGTTGCTGTAAAGTAGTTCTACTCTCGACCCAAACAAGGTTTCTAAGTAAGATAGACGTTCCACGTTGACATCTAAGATTTGCACCAATGCACCCATACCGACGGCGATTTTAGCGGCTTCTGTACCGACGACACCACCACCTAAAATTACGACTTTACCAGCTTTGACTCCGGGGATACCGCCTAAAAGTACGCCTCTGCCTCCTTGTTGACGTTCTAGGAATCTTGCGCCAAATTGTACGGCTAACCGACCAGCAACAATACTCATGGGGGTGAGTAGGGGAAGTTTATTTGCTCCTGGTTGTTCTACGGTTTCATAAGCGATCGCACAAGTGCCACAATCAATTAAATATTCTGTTAACTGGCGATTCGCCGCTAAATGTAAATAAGTAAATAACAATTGCTCCTTTTGCAATAATTTATACTCGCTCACCAAAGGTTCTTTTACCTTAATAACTAACTCCCGATTCCAAGCAGCATCGGCAGTATTGACAATTTCTGCCCCAGCATTGCGGTAGTCTTCATCAGTAAATCCCGCGCCAGTACCAGCTTCACTTTCTACAAAAATATTATTACCATTTTCCCGTAATACCCGAACACTGGAAGGACTTAAACCTACCCGAAATTCTTGATCTTTAGTTTCCTTGGGAACACCAATTTCCATTGATAGCCTCTTATATTTGATTGTTTCACTTTAGCGTGCCAGTACCTAGCTGATTATTTCCGTATTCAGTAATTCAAAATGCAAAATTTTTATTCTCCCTCACGCTACACCTTGACTAATCCGCCAGTCTTCTTACAATAGATAAAGAATAATTAAAAATTGTTAAGTACCGACGACCATCTTCAGCAATTTACTTGAAAAATCCCTGTAAATTTTTGTTTGCCAATTATCAAGAAAGGAATCACTGATTATGACACAACAACAACCAACCATCACCCCCAAATTAGAAGAACCTAAATTTGGTTTCAATGAATATGCTGAACGTTTAAATGGCAGAGCGGCAATGATCGGCTTTATTTTAATGGTAGTAATTGAATACGTTACCAATCAAGGTGTACTTGCATGGCTCGGTTTAAAGTAGACTTTTAATTTGGCGTTACTGATAGTATGAATTGGGTGTAGAGACGTTCTATGGAACGTCTCTACATTAGTTTTCGGTTTATTTTTGTCCTCTCAGGCTGTTTCCCCAAGTTAACTTAGTGCCTCAGTCCTAGTACAATAGAAATAACTGTGATGATCCTCAAAGCAATTACTTCTGTGGGTGTTAATTACCGTACTCCCTTTGTTGCCAAAGGAAATTACAATTGTTCGTGCTATTATTTGCCTTTGATGAAACAGACAAATTTTAGTTGGGATATTCTGAGTAAATTTATACAAAAACTCTAATTGGAACTAAGTAAGCTGTGATGAATGCTGTATTACCTCGTTTTTTAAAGTCAGCCTACCGCAAAGAACCTATCATTAGTGCGTTGATAACAGTGGGAACAATAGATGCGCTGATTGGTGGTTTGGATGATAGTTGGTCACTTTTCACCTTTGGTTTAGGAACAGCCGGAATAGCTCTCGTCTTTAAATTATGGCGAATGCAGCAGCGTCCGGCTTTACCAGAAGAACCTGTTGCTCAATATTATTTACCTCCTCAGTCTTCCGCTGACCCTTTACCTGTATTAAAGGTTTCCAAGAAGAAACCCCGTCAGTAGTAAAACCTTTGAATGTAATATAAATTAGGGCGCAAGCCCTGCGCCCCTACGGGTTTTGTAATTTAGTGATTATCAAACTATTCAAAATCAGGTAAAATTCAATTAGAGACTTCCAAGAAATAAATTATCCCAAGAAACGAACCACAGAGGCACAGAGTACACAGAGAGAGAATTTTTGCATCAGTTTTGGGACATTTTTTTATTTGGAAGTCTCTTAGTAACTATTACTAAATAGATCTATGAAATTACAAACTACTACCCAAGAAATCAAAGTAGTTACAGCTTACTATACACCAGAAGAATATTTAGAATTAGAAAAAAAAGCTGATTATAAAAACGAATGTTTCTTTATTATCGCTCAATTCCTGAATTTAAAGAATATATTTTAATTGACCAAACTAAATATTATGTGATGCAATATGTGAAAACTTCGGAAAATCAATGGATTTTAACGGAGTATGAAACTGAAGATGCTATGATAAATTTGTCATCAATTAATGTAGAATTATCTTTAAAGCAATTATATAAAAAAGTCAATTTCTCGGAAAATTTAGCATAAATAATCTCAGAATTTGATATGGCGGTTCTTGGTTGAGTGAAATACAAGAACCCCACCCCCAACCCCCTCCCCGCAAGCGATGAGGGGGCTAAGATGTAGCTCATAAGAGCGGAAACCGCTGTAATTACCTTTTTATTAACAACTAACAACTGATGACTAAATTACTCGTAGTAGCGACAGGAAACCCCGGAAAATTGAAGGAAATGCAAGCTTACTTAGCTGATTCTGGTTGGGAATTAGCTTTAAAACCGGAAGATTTAGATGTGGAAGAAACGGGAGAAACCTTTGCGGAAAATGCTTGTCTGAAAGCCTCAGAAATTGCTAAAGTTACGGGTAGTTGGGCGATCGCTGATGACTCTGGTTTAAAGGTAGATACCCTCAATGGTGCGCCGGGGGTGTATTCTGCTCGTTATGGGAACACGGATACAGAACGGATTGAGAGGTTATTGAGAGAATTAGGTGATCAGGAAAATCGCCAAGCTCAATTTGTGTGTGCGATCGCAGTTGCAAATCCTCAAGGAGAAATAGTAATTCAATCTGAGGGTATTTGTCACGGGGAAATTTTGTTTGCACCTTCTGGAGATGGTGGTTTTGGTTATGATCCGGTTTTTTATGTACCAGATAAACAATTGACTTTTGCTCAAATGACGACGGATTTAAAAAAATCAATTAGTCATCGTGGTAATGCTTTAAAAGCTTTAGTTCCCCGATTAAAAGCTCTAGATATACTATAATATATAGTATTATTTTGTTTTGAAAAGTAAGTAAATGAGGTAATTATGGAACAAACAATTACTATTACTTTCACACCAGAAGGAAACCTAGAACTTCCTCCAGAAATTCGAGAACAATTTGTTAATGGTCAAAAATATTCAGTTACCATGACTGAAGATGGTATTTTTTTTAAAAAAGCTGCTAAATTTGATTGGAATGAATTAAGGAAAAGAAGAGAAGCAGTAAATGATCCTCATCCTTTGACAACAGAAGAGATTTGTGAAATTGTGCGAGAAGTTCGCAGGGAAAATAACGAATAATGAAAGTTGTTTTAGAAATGATATTATATATAGTATCAAGTTTTTTGAGAATGAGAACTACTTACAAATAGAAAATTGTGATCTTATGACTAAAGTAGAATTTACTCTTCCCATTGATACCATCACAGATACTATCAGACAAGAAGCGGAAAATAAAGCTAGCGTAAAGAAGATCCCCGACTTCTTTTTTAATCTTGTCAATAAAATGTAAATTGATCTAAGAAGTCGGGGATCTGGATCTTGTGGTAAAATTGGCAACAAAATTCTGATACTATTATTGCTCCCACATTATTTTATTATGAAATCACTAATGCTTTACATCGCATGAATCAAGCAAATTTATTAACCATTGAGGAGACAAAAAAAGCTTTGCAAGATGCGTTAATTTGGGGATAGTTCTTTATGGAAGTTCTCAATTTCCCCAAGTTCACGAAATGGCACTAACTCTAGCAAAAACCCTCAAATTATCTGCTGATTATGATTCTCATTACCTAGTACAGGTTGGCGTAAATAACATGATCATTAAAATCTCTGAAAATTTGATTGATTACAAGGCTTGAAAATGATTTATTCACTTACGCCGTGTATTAGTACGTTTCAATGGAATTAAGCTATGAGACAGGGAATTCATTCCCTGGCGGTTGTGGAAGGCAACAGATAAGCCATTTTTAACTTAAGTTGACACCAATAAGCTTTTACTTTACCCCTACCTATAGAATCAAAGGACAAAGCCGTTTAGAGTATATATTACTTAAAGCCGATGATGAGATTTGAACTCACGACCTACTGATTACGAATCAGTTGCTCTACCCCTGAGCCACATCGGCGTACACAGTTACACATCATAACATAATTTATTGATGATAAAACCAAATTCTCCAAAAAATCTCAACCCGCAACAATATGAACGCCTCAAAGCCGAAGTAGCCGCACCCTATCGAGGGTTAAGGCAATTTATCTATATTGGTGTCGGTGCTTCTGGCTTTATTGGTGCATTCGTCTTCTTCTTTCAACTCCTAGCAGGACGCGATATTGAACAAGCAGCGCCTAATTTCGCAATCCAGCTAGGAGTAATTGGGTTAATGGTGTTTCTCTGGAAATGGGAAAACAGGAAGAATAGGCAAGAGGCAAAAGGCAAAAGGCAAGAGTAAATATTTCCCTGCCCTCTGCCTCTACCTACTTACCAGTTACCAAATATGGAGAATTAATGGGTTGAACACGACCAGCATTAACTAGGGCTTGATAGACAAAAGCCGCAATCTCGGCTCTAGTTGCTTGACGCTGAGGTGCAAGCTCTTTAACAGTAGGATAGTTAATGACTAATTGCCGTGAAGTTGCGGCTGCTACTGGACTAACTGCATAACTGGGAATTTGACTAGCATCAGTATAGAAGTTAATCACAGTCTGAGTATTCGCAGTTAAACCCAAACCATTAGCTAAAGCAACTATTGCTTGCACTCTAGGAATTTGTTGTTCTGGTTTAAAGGTTAAATCAGGATAACCAGACAGGAACGGACTACTAGAAGCTGTTTGAATGGCGCTATAAGCCCAATAATTGCTTTTGACATCGTTAAAAGTAATGCCTTTGCGTGTTGCTGAAGGTTTAAAAGCCTTATTGATAATGGCAGCAAATTGAGCGCGAGTTACAGGTTCATTGGGTTTAAAACTACCATCTGGAAAACCAGCGATAATATTTTGAGAAGCTAAGGCTTCAATGTAAGCTTTTGCCCAATAACCTGTTTGCACATCTTTAAAAGCAGTATTTCCAGTATTTCCAGTATTCCCAGTATTGTTATCGGGAGGTGTAGTCACCTTAGCCGCGACAAAATCCACAGCACCAAAAATCCGCTTCTCGTTGATATCGTTACCAATAGCGACAATTTTGCCAGCTTTAGTGGCATTGTTCACGTCATAACGGGCATTATCACGGATGAGGTTACCACCAGGATTTTCACTCGTACCCAAGTCAGGAACTGCACTAATAGTAGCGACAATACCATCTCGTTTATTACTGCGAATGGCATTTTTACGGAGTATGGGTTTTGCAGTTTCCGAGATAAAAAGACCGTCTGTATTTTGGGTGATATTGTTACTTTCTAATAAAGGTGTGGAACTACCACCAATCGCTACACCAAAACCAGTATCTTGAAACAAATTGCCACGAATCACACCTTGAGCCGATTTAGCTACGGAAATTCCATTCCCCTTATTTTTCAAAAAGATGTTATTTTCAATTTGGGGATTTCCCGTACCTGTCACAAAAATCCCTTCTCGGATGCTGTTAATAAAGGTACTATTTTTGATTACAGGGTTACTGGATTCTACCCATACAGCCGTTCCCCGTGAATTCGGGTTGGTAAAAGTTAAACCTGTAATGATAGTGCCATTATTCGCTAACAGGGTAATGTCCTGTCTAGCAAAAGTGCGACTGGTGTAATAGCCACCACCGATAATGACGATTCCTTCACCTTTGTTGGATTCATTACCTTGAAGCGTGACTCCAGAATTGAGAACAAGGGGGAATGTTTCACCACTATCTTTACTATAGTTTCCAGGAGCAACCTGAACAACCGTCCCGGCTGTAGCTTTAGAAAGGGCAAAAGTGATAGTTTTATAGGGGGCTTCTGTAGTTCCATTACCGGAAGTATCTTTTCCAGTGACAGAGTTAACGTAAATGACAGTCCCACTAGCTGGTACTTGGGCTGTTAAAGTTGGGGACGCACCAGCTTTAAGTTGACTAAGTATGAGAGGAGAACTACCAGCAACTAATAACAAAGCGGTGAGACTGGTCTGTAAAGATAAACGAGAAATGTGAAAACCCTGATTTTTCATTTTTTTACTGAATTATGTGCTTTTAATTATGGTACTTTCACAAGAGTGCAGTGTAACAGATATTCATCTGCAAAACTTATATAATGACATTGAAAATTTCTTTTTGTAGAGTTCTCTAGAGAGAATATAGAACGCAATTTACCATGACATACTAGACATATCTAGACATCATGTGGTATGGTAGGACGAGTAACAAACTTAAGGACTTCCAATTAAAAAAATACCCAAAAATTTCTTGTGGTGCGGGACGAAAAGCCCGCTAATCATCAAGGACGGGCAGGACTTGTGCTGAGCTTGTCGATAGCGTAGCGTGGCGTTAGCCATAGTATGTCCATCCCACAAAATTGGGTAATTTATTTTTTGGTGTTCCCTTAGTCTAAACTCCAATTATTATTGTTGTTCTCTGTTATACATAAAAATTGAGGATAAGATTTCTTATCCCCAAAGTCCTTGCTTAAAGCAATTGGTAAATATTTGTTTTGTCAAAGGGTTAATAAGCTAAAGTTTCTAAAGTCTCTCTTAAATACATTTGTACTTGCTGATCTAGACGTAAACTTTGTAATTGAGCGTTACATTCTAATTGCCATCTTTGAAAACCAGAACTAGCAGAAATCACGTATTTCAGGTTATGCCAAAATTGAGTATTAGCAGATAATTGATGATTTATACGCTCACCATTGACATAGCCTTTGCTATTGGTACTATGCGCGTAGTTGCTAGAAGTTGGAAATTGAGCCATAATTCCTCATTCCTTGTTGTTCACTTCCAGATTTAGACAATTTGGGATTTTAGATTTCAGATTGATAATTTATTTCACATTCCCGGGAAAGACGTAAATCTAGTTACCCAAACCTAAAATTGAAAATTTTTGTTTAATCTGTTTTCAAGATAATGGTTTTATACCTGAAAATTCTGTCGCATTCATCACTAAATGCAGAGTTTTCTGCGAGAAATTTCTAAAACAACTTGTTTTCAATTAAACAGGGAATTTTTTTAAAATTTATAGCAAACCCAGGGGGTTAAGACATCAATAGATAATGAAACTCCGACCCAAACAGGATTTTACCTATTTCTTCCTTCTTTCTTCTGCCTTCGTGTTTTTTGTTTCTATCCCTACGGGACACGAACGTGGTTCATTAATTCCTAACTCCTTTTAAGCGGAGTGCTGATTTTACATTATTTGAGTGTTGAACTCGAAACAGTCTCAATTCAACACTCATCAACTCAGCACTCAACGCTGGATGCACGTCACTACTTAGTCATAGTTAAAGTCCGACGTTTAGTTACCAATTGGTAGGATTCAATGATGTCATTTTCCACCCAGTCATGGAACTTATCAATGCCGATACCACATTCATAACCTGCGTTGACTTCACGGGCATCTTCTTTCATCCGTTTGAGGGAATCGAGGACACCTTCATAGACTACCTTATTGTGACGACGGACGCGCACTTTACAGTTGCGAACGAGTTTACCAGATTGCACATAACAACCGGCAACAGCACCACGACCAACTGGGAAGACAGCACGAACTTCTGTTTGTCCTAAAGGTTCTTCCACCAATTCTGGTTCGAGTAGACCTTCTAAAGCACCTTGGATATCTTCCAAGAGTTTGTAGATGATGTTATATTCTCGAACATCTACACCTGCTTCATCCGCAGCCTGTCTAGCTCCACTGGCGTAGGTGGTGTTGAAACCAATGATCACAGCGTTACTGGCAGCAGCTAAGTCTATGTCTGTTTCGGTGATTTCTCCAGCGGTAGCTAGGAGCATCCGAATTTGGACTTCGTTTTGCGGAATTTGGCGCAGAGAGCCGATAATGGCTTCCACAGAACCTTGTACGTCGCCTTTGAGGATGAGGTTGAGTTCTTTTAACTCGCCTTCTTGTGCTTGTGCTGACAGGGTAGTGAGAGTGACACGACCTTGTAACAATCGAGACTGACGTTGCTTATCGGCGCGATCGCTGGCTATAGAACGAGCTTCTTTTTCGTTTTCATAAACCTCGAAATCATCACCAGCAGCAGGGACATCACTTAAACCCAATACTTCCACAGCAAAGGATGGACTAGCGATATCTACACGCTTACCGCGATCATTTACCATCGCTCGGACTTTACCGAAGGCTGAACCAGCGACCAGCATATCTCCAACGTGGAGAGTACCGTTTTGAATCAGCAAGGTAGCAACTGCACCTTTCGCCTTATCCAAATGAGCCTCAATGACTGTTCCTTTTGCGACCCGATCTGGATTAGCGGATAGTTCGGCTACTTCCGACACCAACATAATCATTTCTAGGAGGGTATCGAGATTTTCGCCCTTAATGGCACTAACGGGAACCATGATGGTTTCACCACCCCAATCTTCAGCGGTGAGACCGTAATTGGTGAGTTCCTGTTTAACCCGTTCTGGTTGTGCGCCTTCTTTATCAATCTTGTTGATGGCAACAACAATGGGAACATCGGCGGCTTTAGCGTGGCTAATAGCTTCGATGGTTTGGGGACGAACACCGTCATCAGCAGCTACGACTAAAACGGCAATATCTGTCACCCTAGCTCCTCTGGCACGCATCGCGGTGAAGGCTTCGTGACCAGGAGTATCGAGGAAAACAATCTGCTGTGGTTTACCTTCATGGACGATATCAACATGATATGCGCCGATATGTTGGGTAATACCGCCCGCTTCCCCAGAAGCAACTTTGGTTTTGCGAATTGAGTCGAGGAGAGTGGTTTTACCGTGGTCTACGTGACCCATGATGGTAACAACTGGAGGACGACGAATGAGATGATCCAAGTCAGCCACGTCAATCATTTCTGTGACTTTCCGGGCTTCAGCTTCTCGTTCGACGATTTCGACTTCTACTTCTAGTTCTTTGGCGACTAGGGTAATGGTCGGAATATCCAAATTTTGGGTGATACTGACAGCCATGCCTTTCATAAACAGGATTTTGACAATCTCTGTATCGGCAATTACTAAGGCATCAGCTAACTCTTGGACTGTTAATGGACCAGTGACAGCTAGTGTGGCTGGACGATCTGGTTTTTGCTCGATATTTTCTTGACGACGATTGTGGTCGCGGGAAGAACTAGATTTCTTACCTCTGGTGGTAGGAGCAGCTACAACAGCTACAGTTGGCGCACCAGCACGAGTCCCTTTAGGTTTGGGTGGACGGGCAATAGAGAGACTAGCTTGGACGGTTGTGGAAATTTCTAGACCGTTTTCATCTAAATCATCCTCATCGAGTAAATCATCTTCTAAGATTGGTTTGACCCGTTTGCCCTTAGGTCCCAACTTAGCCTTTTCTTTGATTTCGTCAATGATTTCTTCTTCTTGCCATTTCTTCCCACCTTTGTTTAAACGCGGGGGTGTAGGGCGTTTTAAATCAAGGAGATCGGGAACAATTGGTGTTTCATCCAATGATTCTTTTTTTGCGCTGCCGGCATTATGCCTGGGTGGAGTTGCCGTGGGAATGGCTGCTGGTTCACCGGGACGTGCGGGTCTAGGACGTTGAATATCACCGCCAACGGATGGCCTGCCACTGCGCTGTTCTGGTCTTGTCGGGGCTGCTGAATTAGCCCGACTAGGTTTAGGTGGTGCAGATGGTGAACTTTGGTCAGATGAGGGCTTATTAACCTTACTTCTAACTGGTTGCCTGTCTTCCTCGACCCGCTGGGTGCGATCGCGTTTGAGCAGAGGTTTTTCCGATGTTCCGACTACCGGCGTATCTGGTGATTTTGTGCCATCTACTCTGGCAGGGGGCGAAACCAATTGGGGTTTTTGCGGTTTCTCTGGTTTAGGTCTAGGAGTAGATATCTTCTCTGATTTTTCCCCTACTACCTTTTCCGCCACCGGTTGAGGATTAGACACCTGTTCCGGTTGGGTAGGATTAGGTTTGAGCGGAGTCTCGGATTGATTCCGGGGAACTGGTCGAGTTGGTGCCGTCGGCTTCATAGATGAGACAGGTGTAGCGAAAGGCCGTGGAGGTGAAGGACTATTAGCCTCAGTAGCGTCAGTAGCAACTGAAGTATCTGGTGAGTTGGTAGTAGTGTTTCTCAATATTTTCGGTTTGCGAATTTCTAGAATTTGCTGTTTGTGATTGGCGCTGGAACGGTTTGGGGATGAATTTGGTTTATGGCCGTTTTTACCCTGTTCCTTTTTGGAGACTAAATTCGCGGCAGCCACTTTTTCGGCGGCGCTACGAATTTGTTCAGCTTCCGATTCGGAAATCGTACTGCTATGGCTTTTGACCGCAATATCGAGCTGATCGCAAATTGCTAGTAGCTCTTTATTGTCCAAATTCAATTCCTTTGATAAGTCATAGATTCTAACTTTTCCGTTGTTCATCCACTCTTTCCCCTTTAATTTACAGTTTTAATGGATGGTTGCCTGGTTTGTGACATCTCCACCCTTTGATCACTGTTTTTTCGGTTGCCCTTGGTGATATTGCCGGTGCCTCCAGTTAGGAAAGAGAGATGTTTCGGGTTAATACTGACATCTCCACCAGGAATGATGGTTGATGCAGAACTGCGATTTGACGCTACCAGGTTGCCATTTTTGGTTCTTTTGTTTTGCTGATTTGTGAGTCTTCCACAATACAATCAAAAAAAAACTTTTTGGGAGTAATGCCTTGCGTCTTGTCCAAAAAAAGGAGATCGAGAAAGCTAGTTACATCCATTTACTATTTTGGCACTAACTTGAGCGATACTAAAGGTTATGATCAGAGCGTGAATAGTTCGGCTTTTGTCATAATATCTTTAGAGGTTATCGCAATTTTAGTTGTTACCATTAAATCCGATTTTGGCGATCGCCGTGATTTAGACGTTGCCACAATGCTTGATACACTGTGTCTGGCACTGTCCCATGCAGGGATCTTCCTAGTCTATTTTTTTTCTGAGCTAGTTGCAGGCAACTCTCTTGCGGACAGATATAGGCAGAACGCCCCATGCCCTGATCTAATTGTACCTTTCCAGATGGAAAGACGCGGACAATCCGCCAAAACTCTTGTTTCAAGTTGACTTGACGACAACTAATACAACGCCGATAGTTCGGTTTCATCAGTCTTTTGCCAGATTCAGCTAGATATCTTCCTGATACTAAACAATGTATTTTTTAATGTCAGTTGTCATTGGGAAGAAATATTCCCCCTGCTCCCTGCTCCCTGCTCCCTGCTCCCTGCTCCCTGCTTCCCTTACTTTCTCAAATTATTGCAGGCAAATTTGGGGAATTAATCTTCCTCCCTATTGTTGAATCTATCCTCATCCAATTCTAATTCTTCTGCCATTTCATATTCTCGGTCAGACCTATCATCCTCATCATTTCGTGGTTGATTTTGCGCTCTCACCGCTGCAAATTTAATATCTTCAGCTTCCTGGTCATATTTAGCCTGATCTTTAATATCAATTTTCCAACCAGTGAGACGGGCTGCTAACCGCACATTTTGCCCTTCTTTACCAATAGCCAAACTTAGTTGATCTTCCGCAACTAACACATGAGTTTGGCGACTTTCTGGGTCCATCAGTCTAACTTCATCTACCCGTGCTGGACTTAAGGCATTAGCAATATAGGTAGCTGGATCTGGAGACCAGCGAATCACATCTATTTTTTCACCACGTAATTCATTAACTACTACCTGGATTCGTGATCCCCTCGCACCAATACAAGCGCCAACGGGGTCTACATCCCGATCTAAGGTATCAACAGCAATTTTTGTCCGGGGTCCGACATAACGAGAAGGAGGATTAGCCTCTCTGGCTACAGCCACAATCCGCACTACCTCATCTTCAATTTCTGGGACTTCATTGGCGAATAGATAAACTACTAAACCTGCATCAGCACGCGATACCATCAACTGTGGACCCCGTTGCTGTCCTTGGGAAACTTTTTTCAGATATACCTTAAAAGTTGCATTAGCACGATAGTTATCATTGGGTAACTGTTCTCGCTTGGGTAACTCCGCGTCTACCTCTGATTGTCCAAATCCACTACTCACAGCCAAAATCACAGACTGACGTTCAAATCGCAATACTCTAGCTTGTAAAACCGTGCCTTCTAAGTCTTGAAACTCTTCTTGCACCATTTGACGTTGTTGATCTCGCAACTTTTGCGCCAATACTTGCTTAGTTTGCATGGCTGCCATGCGCCCAAATTCACCCTGATCTGGGGTGACATCCAATACCACAGAATCTCCCAGTTGAGCTTCAGGGGCTACTTGCTGTACCTCATCTAAGGAAATTTGATGATCAGTATTACTAACTGCATCAACAATAGTTTTGGTGGAAAGAACCCGAAATCCCTCACCCTCTATATCCAATTCTACTTCAAAATTATTAAAATACTCTTCATCAAATTGTCTGCGTTCTAAATTTTGGGCGCGACGATAACGTTCGTAACCCTTAATTAAGGCTTCTCTAATAGCCGCTTGTACAGCCAAACGCGGCAAATTTCGTTCTTTGCTAATACTTTCAATTAGCTCTTTTAATCCAGATAAAGTCACCATTGACATACGCAGTCTCCTAAAATTTTATGTAAGCTAGTCAGCACAATTAGATAATTGTTAAGAAATAATTGTTTTCTTCAATACCTTCGCCATTCTTTGTAGGTTGGGTTAAGCAACAGTGCAACCCAACGCATTTGTTGGGTTTCGTTCCTCAACCCAACCTACAAATCTACAAAGAATGGCGGTTTCCAATTTGGCGAAGGTATTGTTTCCATAACCAATTACTCCTTACCAGTTACCAGTTACCAGTCCCTAATCCAAAGTCTAAAATCTAAAATTGATTAGCTACGCTCATCTATTTGTACTTTGGTAATGAGGTCACGCGGGATTTTGATTACACGACCTTTTTGATTAAGGTAAACTGTGGTTTCATCCCGACGCACCAATAGACCTATCCAATCTTGCTGTTGTTCGTAGGGTGGGGAAGTGGAAATAACTACAGGAAATCCTTTGAAGGAAATAAACTCCCTGTCTGTTACCAGTTGCCGCGAAATACCAGGACTGGATACTTCCAATACATAAGCGTCTGGAATGATCTCTCCCGCATCTAATGACGCTTCTAAGGCACGGCTCATCCTTTCACAATCATTCAGGCCAATGTCCTGTAGAGGATTAAAGATATCTACTCGCAAGACTGGGGGGCTTTGGTTCGTATGAAAAACTATACTAACAACTTCCAATCCTAGTTCTGTGGCTACTGGTGTCGCCAAATCAATAATTTGTGGTATTAAAGGATGAGTCATGGGAGAATTCAATAAAAAAAGTGGGCTTCAACCCACTTCCTGCGACAGGGATATCTTCCAAGAAGTCTTGTGACGAACTGCATTAGTTCGCCCCTAAGATGAGTGTAGCCTATTTCTTCAGTTCGTCATGACAGACTTGAAAAAATGGTCATTGGTCATTGGTCATTGGTCATTGGTCATTGGTCATTGGTCATTGGTCATTGGTCATTGGGAAAATCTTTTTCTCTCTGTATTTTGCTTTTTGCCTCCAAATGTCAGGCAAATATCGTAAAGCTCCCCAGTTTCATCAACCAGGGAGCTAAAATTTTTAGTTCACCACAACGCCGTTTTACCTAAGTTTATGACCTGGTTAAACCAGGTGGGAACTGAGGGTTCTCATTTAAAGTTTCCGGGTACAAGCCCGGTATACTGCCACGAGAATTGTTTAGCTCCCTTGTTGTTAAAGACATAGATCAAAAAACTTGATGGCAGTCACCAATCGTCGTAGTGCAACTAACTCATTATAGCTTTGAAAAATAGTTTGTGTATTTATTTAGGGAAAATTTTGGCAAATTTTTGCTGGGGGATACCAGATGGATTCAATTTTGTGTATGGTGTCTTTGGCTTCATCCAGAGTATCTTGCTCCAGGAGAACGGTGATATGTCCTAGTTTACGTCCTGGACGAGCTTCTGTTTTGCCGTACCAGTGGACAGTAGCTTTGGGAATAGCGGCAAGTTGTTGACGTTGTTTCTGATAGTCGCTATGGCTGCTTTCATATCCTAGCAGATTAACCATCACAGCACTAGCACAACGTAATCTAGTATTGGTTAATGGTAAACCACACACCGCTCTCAGATGTAGTTCAAATTGGGAAGTTTCACAAGCATCCAGGGAAAAATGTCCAGAGTTATGGGTGCGTGGTGCTATTTCATTAATTAGAATTTTACCCGCGGCGGTGAGAAATAGTTCAATGCCACAGACTCCTACATATTGAAGGCTAGTTAATAGTTTATGGGCGATCGCTTCAATTTCTAAATTTTGCTCTTGGGTGATTTTAGCTGGGGCAATTACCCACCGACAAACCTGTTCTTCTTGGCGAGTTTCTACCGCTGGATAGATGATAATTTCCCCATTTACAGAACGGGCTGCAATTATCGCCAGTTCTTTGGTAAAAGGTACAAATTCTTCGACTAAAAACTGGGTACGACTTTGATTAACTATTTTTGATAAGGTCGGAAAATCGGGAATGATAAAAGTTCCTTGACCATCATATCCATGTCTTCGCGCTTTGAGAACCACCGGAAATCCCAAGTTTTCAATCTGAGATTCTACCGCTTTTTTCCCTGATAATGCTAAAAACTGAGGAACTGGCAAACCTAAATCCCGTAAATAGCACCGTTGTTCATATTTATCTAACAGAGGTGCTAAAGCTGCTAAGGTCGGGCGAAAACAGACACCCTGTTTTTCTAGTAGTGATAAAGCAGCAAGATCCACAAACTCGTTTTCAAAGGTAACGATATCACACTTTGTTGCTAAAATTTCTGTGGCTGCAGCATCATCAACTGCGGCAAAAATGCTATCTTGGGCAACAGATACGGCTGGATCATTTGCACTAGGAGTTTGAACTATTAGTTCTACTCCCAACTTATTTGCTGCATCTTTCATCATCCAAGCCAGTTGCCCACCACCGATTATACCAAGTTTTATTGACATCCTAACGACTCACGAGTTTCTACACCAGTTTGAGAATTTACACCGCTGGCTTTTTGACATAGCTCCTTAATTTGCGCTTTATCTAGAATTGCGTCTGTAAAATCTGCACCTGTGATATTAACATCTGTAAAGACAGTGCGGAGTAAAAGAGCTTCGATTAAAACGGCATTACTTAAATCAGCACCTATTAATTTTACCTCATTCATCATCGCATTGGTTAAATCTGCTCCATGCAAATTTGCCTTTGTCATGACTGAAGCACTGAAAACTGTTCCTCGCAAATCCGCACCTGTAAAGTTAGCCATTTCCAAGTTAGCGTTAGAAAATTCCGCAGCTTGTAAACTTTGTCCTGAAAAGTCTTGTCTTGACAACTCTGCATTACTATATGATAAAGGATGTGTCCAGTCTGCCAATGCTGTTTGTGGGATGAACCAAAGCATAATTCCCAAAATCCATCCTAAGCCTTGTTGCCAAAACATAGTTAATGAGTCCCAATTAGTGATGAATAGTTAACAGTTGATAATTCGGGCGTTGCATGAAGGTTAATGGCAATTACTCCTTTTTCCAATTACTGTTTACAATAATTCATTAAATTTGATGACAAGTAAAGTTTTTTATCTTTTAAAGTCTAGTAGTGAAAAAAACTGATAATGTATGGATCGTAGAGGTAGCCGTGGGGGCGGGGTTTTTGATGCCTAAAAATATTTGATAACCATTTAAATGTTGACATGAAATTGAATATCATCAGCAACGGTTATAGCGAGTATGTACTTAAATAAGGTAAAAAGTTTATGGGAAAAATTATCCAGTAGAAATCTTTTACTTATTGACTGCTGCTATATCTGACTAAGAATCTTGAACTTATTAAAATTGACGAACAGCATACATCAATAATACAAAATTGGTATTTATATGATAAATCATTACTCTATTCAATGGATTGAAGCGTGGTGCTTAGAAAATGGCTGGACAGATTTATTTGTCGAGAGACGTGGTAATTATTGGGCGTTTCCTCCGGGGGGAGTGATGCCAGAACCAATTCCCATGAATGTGTTAAGAGTAATTAAAGAAGAAAACGGCTTAACCAATCAGGAAATTTACTGGGCTTTTGCTGCCATATCCACCACTATTTTAGCAGTGATTTATACTTTTTTGTGGAAATGTCCGATTCCTTTAGTGTTATCTTTTGCGTTTAATGCTGTCACAGTGGCACAATTTGAACCAGAGGATATTTAGAGTTTTGCAGATGAAAATTAAGATATTAAGATTAATCCATTGACCTAAAACTCAAACCTCAGTGCGTCTTTGCGCCTTTGCGCCTTTGCGTGAGACTAAAATTCATACTCTTAATCAGCAACGCCCCTTTTTTGAAAAATTTCTGACTGCTGACTTATTTTGTAAGTTATATGATTAAAATATCATTAAAAATGAAAATGAAATTCGCTGAATATGGATAACTTTTCCTTGTATAATCAAGACTTCTATGCTTGGACACAACAACAAGCAAAAGCTTTAGAACAAAAGCTAGTTGTAGAATTAGACTGGCAACATTTGCAAGAGGAAATTCAATCTTTGGGAAGACATGAATATCGAGAATTGATAAGTCGTTTGGGTGTGTTAATTGGTCATTTATTGAAATGGGAATATCAACCTGAACAACGTTCTCGCAGTTGGTTTCTCACAATTAGAGAACAACGTCGTGCTATTCAAAGACATCTCAGACAAAACCCTAGTTTAAAATCTCGGATAACAGAAGCTATGTTAGATGCTTTTGAAACAGGAGTTGATTTAGCCTTACGAGAAACTAATTTACCATTAAGAACTTTTCCTGAAGATTGCCCCTATTTATTTGATGATATAATTGCTGATAATTTTTTGTGTGATACTCTTCAAGATTGGGAATGATAATTTTTCTATAAGTCAATGAAGAAAGAATTAACCGCAGATGGAAGAGGATAAACACAGATGAACGCAGATAATTTTGTACTTCATTAGACGAAGAAGCCTCATATTAAAGTCCTTCACGCAATCCCATGGCTATTTTACTGTGTTTTTCGATTTGTCCCATCACCTGTTTTGCCCGTTGAATTACCACTGTCGGTAAACCTGCTAATCTTCCGGCTTCTATTCCGTAGGACTTATCAGCGCCACCGGGTTGAACTTGATGTAAAAAGATAATTTGGTCTGGTAATTCTTTAACTGTAACTTGATAATTTGCGACATTGGAAACAATTGTAGCTAATTCATTTAACTCATGATAGTGGGTAGCAAAAATCGTCCGCGATTTAATCTCAACTGCTAAATATTCTGCTACAGCCCAAGCAATTGATAAACCATCAAAAGTTGCTGTTCCCCGACCAATTTCATCTAACAAAACCAAAGATTTTGCCGTTGCATGATTGAGGATATTGGCAGTTTCATTCATTTCCACCATAAAGGTAGATTGACCTGTGGCTAAATCATCTACAGCACCAACACGGGTAAAAATGCGATCGCACACTCCCAATTTAGCAGACCGCGCCGGCACAAAACTACCCACCTGCGCCATTAACTGAATTAAACCAACTTGACGCAAATAACAACTCTTACCACTCGCATTTGGACCGGTTAAAATCACTAAATCAGGGGAAGATAAATTCTTCTTTTCCTCTTCCTTCGCTTCCTTCGCTCCTTCGTGGTTCATTTCCTTCCCCCCTAAGCAAGTCGAATTAGGGACAAAAAAACCAGCAGGTAAAGACTGTTCTACCACTGGGTGACGACCATCAATTACGTCAATTTCCCGACCCGTAACCATCTCAGGACGACAGTAACCTTGATGGACAGCTAATTCCGCCAAACCACATAATACATCCGACGCGGCTACTGCACGGGCAATATTCCGAATGATTTCATCTTGAGAACCCACTTCATTGCGTAATGCTTCAAAAATCTGATATTCCAACTGATTTAAATCATCTCGCGCTGTGAGGATGCGTGCTTCTCGTTCTTTTAAATCAGGAGTGATGTAACGTTCCTCATTTGTTAAAGTTTGTCTACGAATGTAATTATCGGGAACTTGGTCGGATTTACTGCGGGAAATACTGATATAATAACCAAAAGTTTTATTAAATCCTACCTTCAAAGTGGGGATTCCTGTTCTGGCTCTTTCATCAACTTCTAAGTTGGCAATCCATTGTTGATCACTTTCCACAGTGGCTTTTCTTTCATCCAACAACGGATTCATCCCCGCCCGAATTAAACCACCTTCTTTGAGATGAGTCGGTGGTGATTCTACGATGTGAGCGTGTAATTTTTCTGCTAGTTCTTCGAGGATGGGTGGGACTTTTTGCAAAGCTTTTAAGAACGGGGAACGGGCATCGGCAACTAAGCGAGATAATTCGGGTAAACGGGAGAAAGAATCAGCTAAGGCGACTAAATCCCTGGCATTTGCTCTACCAGAGGCGGCTCTGACTGTTAACCGCTCTAAATCATAAATTTGTCTTAATAACTGCCGCAGGTCTTGACGTAAGGGCGTATTTTCTACTAATTCTTGGATGGTATCTTGGCGGGATTTAATCCCTTTAATCTCCAGTAGCGGTTGTAACAACCATCTTCTTAAAGCTCGGCTACCCATTGCGGTGCTAGTTCTATCTAAAGCCCATAATAGAGAACCGTGAAATGTACCATCGCGGACGGTTTGGGTAATTTCTAGGTTACGACGGGTTTGATGATCGACGATTAAATAATCAGTTAAGGTATAGGTGCGTAATAATTGCAGGGAGACAGGATGGGCTTTTTGTGTGTCTTCGATGTATTCTAAAAGACCACCAGCAGCGCGAACTGCGAGGGGTAAATGTTCACAACCTAAACCTTCGAGCGATCGCACTTTGAATTTCTGCAATAATTTACTTCTAGCTTCTGCTTGGGAAAAGGGGACTTGCGATCGCAAACTATAGCAGAATGATGGTGGTAAACATTGGGGAAGAGATGGGGAGGTTTCCCCAGGACGCAGTAAACTACCTAAATCGGGGGCGTTGGTGGGAAATAGGACTTCTGAAGGTTGCAACCGCATTAACTCTTGAGTCAGGTGTTCTAAATCACTACCTTGAGATGTGAGAAATTCTCCTGTTGATATATCTGCGTAGGCTAAACCCCAATGATTGACAGCAATTACCACAGCCGCTATGTAGTTATTCCGACTGGCTTTGAGCATCCCCTCTTCTAATAATGTCCCTGGAGTGAGGATGCGGGTTACTTCTCGCTTGACCAAACCAATGGCATCAGCGGAGTCTTCTACTTGGTCGCAAATTACCACTGCATAACCTTTTTCCACTAGTTGAGTTGTGTAGCGTTCCCAAGCGTGATGAGGTACACCTGTCATGGCAACGCGACCGACTTCACCACCATGTTTACTGGTTAAAACTAATTCTAATTCCCTGGAGACGGTTACAGCGTCTTGAAAAAAAGTTTCAAAAAAATCACCAACTCTGTACAGCAGCAACGCATGAGGATATTTATCTTTCACTTCTACATAATGCTGATACATCTTACTCAGCTTACTGCGGTCTTCTACCAGATTTGTATCAGTAAGTGATGTGTTGGGTTGATTGGGTTCTGGTGTGGAAGTCGTCATGGTAGATGCTGAGAATTTATTGGCAACAGATTTTTGGCACTCTATTCGATCATAGCTTGATGTGGGGGATAGGGTGCGATCGCTTAAGGTTTATTTATTTTTAGTTAGGGTTACTGGTTGATCCAGCCATTGTTGCTGTTATTGTGGTAAAAATGCGATCGCATACAATAATCGAGTTATGGAAATGCGATCGCACACAATAATAGAATTATGGAAATGCGATGATCACAGATATTTAAGCTAGTTTTTTTCTAATTATCATCAGTATTCGAGCATTCTATGAAGCTAAAACCATCATAATGATCACTGTTAACTCCTATTTTACAAAAATTATCACGTATTGGTCTTGTGACTTTTCTACTAGTCTTGTCATAATCTGTAGCTAGTTTAAAGCCTTTAGATCAACAAAAAGCTTTAGCTGCTGGTTCACCACAATTAGCATCCCAAGTCAAACACCAGTCTAAATCAACACTGCGAGTACGTGGTCTATTAAAAGTTTTTGTTTCAGCTTGTGCAGGTGCATTAAAGATAGCAGGTGCAATTGCCATAGTGAAGAGTGGTATGGTCAATGTCAGAAATAATTTACGCATTGTGAGTCCTCCTAAAAATAATTAAAAATTAAGACATCGCATAATGGCATTTAAAGCACTTGTTGAAAATAGAGACAACAGGCGTTTAAATCCTTATCTACTTCTTGTTGGTACTCCAATTTATTCATGTCAATACTCTACAGCTATGTATAAAAATTAAAGGTCGGAAAAGGTCGGATATTTTTGATAAGTAAATTTATGTAAACTTTTTAAATAAAAAAAGACTATACTCTGCAATGTATGCTGTAATAAACTGCAATTTTTCTTTCTTAATTGTAGTTTTAAATAAACAAAACTTACTATTTATACATATACTTATAAATTAATCTAATATCGTGCTAGAGCATAATACTTACATCAAAAAGAGCTTTGCTTAGTTAGAAACTACATAGACAAACCTATATACATATAAATTAATAAAAATATTATCATTTACTACTGCAATACTTGATTCCATAAACAAAAGTTTTGTGATGGTTATAAACTATGGTTTTTCTGATAATTTCCTTAACCCTGTAAAAATTCATCAACCATAGAAGAGAATGGAAATAAAATATTAACTTATCTCCATTAGTTATTCTTGGCATTTGTAATAAACTATTAAAAGTCAAAAAATCTAAATCCTGCATCATTTTGATCACAATTTCATTAATACTCATCGTATATATATTTTTCCCCCTAATTATCGCATCCTGATATGATTCATAAAATAACATTTTTCCCAAACCCATACCCCTATATTCTTCCATCACAAATAATGCAGCTATCTTATGCCAATTTGTATGAAAATCATAATTTAAACAAGCTCCTACCATCTTACCATTTTCATCTTCCGCAACTATAATATATTCGGCTGACATCCATTCCGTTAATGAATAACCCATAATATTAGGTGTTAGTTTTATTTGTCTAACAAGTAACTCTGCTTCTGCTTTTGTAACTTTTCTTTTGGAGATTTTGAACATAAATCAAGGAGGTAGTGAAAAATTGGTATTGCTGAATTGAGAGGTTGTTTGAAAACTTTTTCGTGTGGGATCTGACACCCGCAGATCCCCCTAAATCCCCCTTGAAAAGGGGGACTTTGAGGAATTTAGCCCCCCTTACAAAGGGGGGTTGGGGGGATCTCGATTAATTCTGATACTTTTCAAATATCCTCTGAGGTATGAAAATCAAAAATTCCCTTCCTGAAACTCTTAATCTTTGCGCCTTTGCGTGAGACTAATTCATAGTTTCATTCACCAACGCCGAAAAATTTCCTATTAGAACCACAAAATTCTATAGCAGTATCCACATGAGATATATTATAGCCCCCTCCTCGCTTGCGGGGAGGGGGTTGGGGGGTGGGGTTCTTGTATTTCACTCAACTAAGAGGGTGTTTGAAAAGTTATGGTTGATGTATCAAATATTTTTTACCCCTCCCTAACCCTGCCCTTGTAAAGGGGAGGGAACTGGATTTTTATTGTTTCCCCCCTTTACAAGGGGAAAGGGGGGTAGCAATGTGATGAAAATTACGGAATACCACTTTTAAAACATCCTGTAAGAACCGCTATATATATCAACTAGACCATTTGAAATAAGACGTAAATATCAAATAGATTATTTTTAATAAAAATATTATACAAATTATCCAAAAGAAAAAATTTGATATAAAAATTTTCTTTAACAAATTTAAAGGATTATACTTTTTTTCAATTTCACTGAAATCACAGTTTAAATTAAATAAAACTTCGTTAGTTTGATCTAATATTTTATTGTATCCTAATAATCCCCATAGAATCAATGTACTTATAGGAGGAACTAAGCTAAATGTAAGAAATAATTGTGTCCATGTATAGGCACTTTTTGAAAAATTACTTGTATCCAATGTAGAAATAGCAATTTGAATCCCTAAAAATAGATTAAGATGCGGTTGAGTTTTTCGACCAAACTCTAAATATATTTGCTTTAATTGCTGAATAATTCCCTGATTAATCACAGAAATATCCTCAGCAGTATATTTTCCTGAATCCTTACTAATTTCTCCTAGATAGTTTTTATATTCTTGCATTTTTAGACCAATCCGCTTACAATCTTCTATCACAATATTTATACTCAAATTGGCTAAAACAGAACCTATACAAATAAAGTTAATTAAGGAATATGGCAAATAACATATATAGGGTAGTAGATAACTATCAAAATATTCATTGTTGCTAACTTGATCATTTGCCAATAATTCATGAGGAGCATACCACAAGTGATGAAATAGCACAATAGTTAAAAATATTAAGGCTATAGAAAACATTACCTTGCGTCTGAAAACAAACTTTTTATCCAAGATCAAATGAATGACATCTTGCTTAAATTCATAACCTACTAAATACACTTCTAACATTAATAAAAAACAAGTACGAATAAATTCATATATCACTCCCATTCCATTTTGATTAAATGCAAGCTGCCAAGGGTTACTGTCAATTATTATATATGAAAAAGATAGTGATGTACCACTAATTACAGATAGAATAATTGCTATAGTTGCTAATACACCATGACTCAAAAATTTGTTTAAAAATTTGATATTTTTTGAATCAGAATTTATCTCTGATGAGGGAGATACTGATATTAAAGATAATTGTTTATCAATCCAATCTTCATTAAAAACTTTTTCATATATAGGGTTATAAATACTCATTTTTCCTTGTTGTTTAACTACCAGTCCTGACAATCTTAATGCCATTTTTTCCGGTGTATCATCAGTATCTATGCTGTAACTTCTCAATATTTGTCTATAAATTTCTAACTTTTTATAAATAAGTTCCTTCTCCGCAATCAGCCGATTCCTAATAGTTCTTAAATGTTCCGGTTCGTCTTGAAATTCCCAATTTTTAATAATATAATTTTGCACTAGATTATTAATATTAGGCTTTCGGGTTTCAGCTTTTTCAATAATTAATTTGCATAGTTTTTGAGTTAGAAATGGTTGTCCTCCAGTCCAATATAATATCTGTTCTAAAACAATTTCAGGATCATCTACCTTTTCAAGCAATCCTTGAGATAAAGATGGGATCACTTCTTGTATTTTGAACCCAGTCAACTCAATTGTTCTACCAATATTAAATGGTGTACCCATTTTATCCTTTAAATCTGATGGTGTTACCACTCCCAGTAAACAAAAAGTAACTCGTTTATATTCTGTTTTTTCTGCACGTTGATTATAGCAAGCACGAATAAATTCTAAAAATTCATCTTTAGTTTCTCTGTTAATTAGGTTATCAATTTCATCAATAAAAATAACAATATCTTGAGGTAATTTGGTTAATAAAACTTTGTCAATAAACTGACTTAATCGCTGCACTGGTGACAAAAATATATGGTTTTCCCACCATTGAGAAAAAGTAGATGAGTCATCAAAAAAACCATTCCACAATTCAAAGGTTATACCCGCATAGAAATTTTCAGCAGTGGATTCACAGCTACCAATAGTTGTCATATCAATGGAAGTACATCTTATTCCTGTATACTCAAGTTTTTCTCTAGTTTGTACCCGCAAGCTAGATTTTCCCATTTGTCGAGAATTGAACACACAACAAAAATCTCCATTTTTTAAACCTTGATACAGTTCTTCATCTGCTTGTCGTTTTACATAGCTGGGAATGTCAGATGGTAAACTACCCCCAACTTTGTAATAATTAAAAGCTGACATAATTGATACGCCAGAGTTCATTTGTGTGGATAATAAAAATTAATTGTTACAACTTAGATGGGATTACTATATCACATTGAGGTAAGAATTCAGGTGGGGTGATAAGATCCCCGACTTCTTTTATTTAGAGAACTCCACAGAAAGAAATACCCAATGTCATTCTGTTCGCGCAGCGTGGCGTTAGTCATATGAAACGAAGTGAAATGAAGCAATCGCCAGGGTTGTGATTGCTTCCCTTCCCTCCCAATGACTGTAAATATTTTTGTCTAATTACTTATTGTGTCCACAAATTATAAATTGATGTCAGAAGTCGGGGATCTGGGTATAAACGAGTGCTATAGCTGAATACTTACACATTGAGACTGTCAACTTTCCAACCTTTCTCCAAAATACTGACGGTACAACTCACAGCGAGGCATAACTTGATTATTTTGCCATTTAATTAGTCCTATGCTGTACAATTGATATCCAAGTATGGAATCTAATTGTGCTGGTTCAGTAGTGCTAATAACCTTTGTGAATGCTGCTGCTAGTCTTGTATTTTCCCTGAGCATTCCCAATAGCCGACGTAAATGCTGAGTATAAATACCTACATCTGTAGGAGCATCTCGCAATAACTGTTTGATATCTCCCCACTTTCCGGGAGCAGGTTGAGCGAGGTGATAAAATGCTACCCGAACTAAATATGGATGACCTCCTATCATAGCCATCAATTTTTGCACTAAACTATGATTCCAATTAAGTTGATGACGCTGTGCTAAATCTTGTACTTGTTCTGCGGTAAACTCCGTTAATTCTACTGGTTCTCCCACATTAAAAGGTGAATGGTTGATATCTAATAATCCATAATTTTCGGTGGAATGCACCACAACTAATCGCAGTTGTTTCCAAATATCTCGATTATTAGCTTCTTCATGACAGCTTCGCAATAGTCCAAAAAAGTCTTGAGAAATTTGAGGGTAGTTAAAAACTCGATCTATTTCATCACAAGCTAACACTAAAGGACTATTAATTTCTTTAAGAATGTAGTTTTGTAGATAGGTTTTACAACTAATTTTACTACCAATAGGCTGCTTCCAAAAATCATCAACCCGATCTGTAATCCCTAATTCTAGGCTAATGTACGTACAAAACCAACGTAAAAAATTATCTAAATTGCTAAAGTTTGATTCATCTACATCTTGTAGATTTATGCGTACTGTTAGATAATCATATTTACGTGATTGAGCTAAAATTCTGTCAAGTAGTGAGGTTTTTCCCATCTGTCTTGGTGCTTTGATGCGAATAAGTGCAGCAGGTTGAGCGATCGCTTGATAACATAAAGATTCAATCGTATAATTTTGAGACTCAATGGAGTATCGCTCTACATAAAAGGGAGAATTTAGGGATACTGGGTTATGAGGAAGTTCCAGTCTGTTCATAGATAAAACTATTTGTGGTGTTTTTCGTTTTTCTCTTTCCCGATACAGTGCTTGACGAAAATTACTTTTACTCACTGGTTCTCCAATAATATCTGTGAGCTTTTTCCATAATTTAGCACCAACATCATTTTGAATATATGTAGTAGTTAAATGTAGTGCTGTAGCAATATCTTCATACCTTTTCCCTTCCCAACTTCCTTTGAGTACCTGTACTTCCACATCGCTTAGATGTTTGTCAGTATATTTCCATACAATTTCATCCACAAATTCTTGAATTTGCTCCCAAGATATATCTACTTTGAAAGACATAAATAATATACATAAAATCAATGTTCATTATTTTACCGTAATTTGATTATTGGATCAAGCAATTATCCTAATTTATGGGTCAGATCCCCGACTTCTTTAAGAAGTCGGGGATCTTGGGGATCTTATTGTTCTACCTTACTTTTCCCTACTTTTTAATTAATAAATATAACTCCCACTTATTTTTTACTACTGATTTGAGTTTAAATTGCTGCTAAACCTAGATAAATATTCCCTATTTTTTAGTGTTTGAACTTTCTCCAAATCCACCCATAATAAAAACATCAAATCAAAAGATATGAAACAAGAAACTTAAACAGCAAAATGGGTACCCTCGCTTCTTCTTGATTTATTCATCAATTAATCTCAATGGAGAAATGAGCCATGATATTTACATTATCAATGATAGGAAACATTATTAATGGTGATGATGAGGATGATGATCCAATCGTTCCTCCCAATTGATATTATATCGAAAAAAATTACAGCGATTTTCCTATTTATTAGGACTTACGCAAAATATCTCTCAGAGGATGTTTTTAAAGTGGTATCCCGTAATTTTCATCACATTGTTACCCCCCTTTATAAGGGGAAAGGGGGGTAATTTAACTTGTGTCTACACGATAGCTTGTAAAGGGGGGAAACAATAAAAATCCAGTTCCCTCCCCTTTATAAGGGGAGGGTTAGGGAGGGGTAAAACATTTGATACAACAATCATGACTTTTCAAACAACCTCTTAAACTCTCTTTCCATCGTGTCCTTCGTTCCTATCCCTGCGGGACGCTACGCGAACGTGGTTCATTCTTTTGTGACTTGTGCGTAAGTCATATTTATATCGCTGTTTCCATAATATTTCTCATAGCATCAAGTTTCCAAATTTCTAGTTCTGGTAAATGCCATTGAACACTTTTTAATTCTTGCTCTTGGGAATAAGATTCTAAGAATTTTCTCCAGAATATTAGAGAATTTTCTTTATCTCCTACTGCTGCTTGGACTTGTGCTAATAAACAATAGGCTGGAACATAATCATTTTCCAATTCTAAAGATATGAATAAATGCTGTTTTGCTTGTTCATAAAAATTTTGCTGAAAATAAGCCCAACCAAGGTTTTTATGTAATGCAGCTTTGACTGTATGATCTTTAACCTTTGATAAAATTGGCGAAATCATTTCCACAGCAGCAGAACTATTTCCTTGTAAAATTTCCAATCGAGCTAAATTATTAATTGCAGCTTCTCCAGCCCGATTTTGATATTGCATAGCAATTTTATAATGTTCACAAGCTTGAGTCCAATGATCTATTTTTTCGTAAGTTGCTCCCAAATTATAATGAGCCGCTGCTAAATCAGGTTTAAATTCAATTGCTAATTTTAAATAGGATAAGGCTGTGTTAAGATCACTATTCAAATAGTGTTGATATCCGGTTTTATTCAGAGATTTAGCAATTTGTTTCTTCTCCTGCTCATTGCAATTAAAACGCAGTATAAATTTCTTAAATTCTTCATTTATGGGTTGGTTGACTGATAGTAATTGTAATATAAATTCGCAGATATTATTGTCATCTTTATCTGTAATTTCTGCTACTTTATCTGTAAATTTAAGCTGATATTCAGTTAGTAAGTTAGGCTTATACTTAGCAACCAGTGTCACTAACTCTGAGCGTTTGTAGCGGCGACTATCAGTATGTTCACTCCTCAGTCCAAATTTTTCACATATTCTTTCAATATGTTTTCTGACTGTAGGCTCTCCAATTTCCATAGCTACTGCTATATCTGCATCTGTTTCACCCGCTAATATCCTTTGCAAGACTTCCTTTGGTCTGGTTGTCAGGTTTTCAAATATAAGTTCAAACTGTTGTTGGTTCATCTTTTGATTATACCAGGATTTTATTCACAGACGTGACTATTTTTATTAAAATTATTCCTAACTTCTATATAGGGTTTGCTGATAGCGTAGCGTAAGCCATAAAAGTCGTCTGTGAGGGCATTTTTTTGTAAGAATGTTGACCTTTTTGCTGAAATATCCTCCACTGCTTAGAGAAGTCGGGGATCTGAAACTCCCGACGTATGGCTATGCTACGCAAGCTATACTCAAAACTGCTAGAAGCTGGACCTTTTTATCATAAGTAATTGGACAAAAATATTTACAGTCATTGCGAGCGAAGCGAAGCAATCACAACCCTTGCGATTGCTTCATTTTACTTCGTTCCATATGGCTAACGCCACGCTGTGCTTACGCAATGACATTGTGTAATTAATTCTGTCCCACTACTTACAAAGAACAAGTTCAAAGCCTCTCCAGTATTAAATATTATTCCTTTTCCCTCTCCTCTTAGGAGAGGGTTAGGGAGAGGTGCGGGGAGAGGTTTAAGTAATTGGACCAAAATATTTACAGTCATTGTGAGCGAAGCGAAGCAATCACAACCCTTGCGATTGCTTCATTTCACTTCGTTCCATATGGCTAACGCCACGCAACGCTTACGCAATGACATTGTGTAATTAATTCTGTCCCACTACTTACCAGAGGGGTTTCATATTTGGTTAAACTATTAACCGTTTTCAGTAAGTAGGTGAACAGAAAATTTAAAGGTATGTGAAGAAAAGTAAAATCACTCAAAACTCTCTTCCTCTTCCCTGTTCCCTGTTCCCTTGCCCCAACGACAATTTTTAACGCCCACCTACTTGTATCAAAATCAAATAGGAGCCTAGGGACTTCCAATTAAAAAAATACCCAAAAATTTCTTGTGGTGGGGGACGAAAAGCCCGCTAATCATCAAGGACGGGCAGGATGCCCATCCCACAAAATTGGGTAATTTATTTTTTGGTGTTCCCCTATATTTAAAATTTACTTTTATGCGTTGACAACGACGAGGTTTTTATGTCACTATTGTGACTAAATAAATATGTCACAAGAACCAAATCACGCACTCCGTATAATACAACAATCAACTCACCCTTGTAATACTAACTTTGCCAAAAGAGTAAATGACCCTTGAAGAAGTGATAATTACGGATAGAGAAGCTCTTGTACTAGTTGAACAGTTATTAAAGCGGGGACGCTTGAGAACAGTTCAAGAGATTGTATTCCGTCAGTCTTGGACTGGACAGACGTACTTAGACATGGCTATAGATTCCGATTACGATCTTGGTTACATTAAAGACGTTGGCTCAGAACTATGGCGATCGCTCTCCCAAGCTTTAGGAGAAAAAGTCACCAAAAGCAACCTGCACAAAGTCTTGAAGCGAATTATACAGGAACAAGAAATCAGCAATAGTAAACAACAATTTAATAGACATATTAGCATTTTTAAGCCGATGGCTTTTAGTCCTGACGCTCAATTTATTGCAAGTGCTAACAATGACCATATAGTTAAAGTATGGCATCTAGCCACAGGAAAATGTGTGCAAACTCTAGAAGGACATAATGCTTGTGTATGGAGTGTTGCTTTTCATCCCACAGAGCAAATCTTAGCCACAGCAAGTGAAGATAACACAATCAAGTTGTGGAATCTGGAAACTGGATGCTGTGTACAAACTTTGAAAGTCTAAAGTTTGGTCAGTTTATTCCATCTCATTAAACGTATCTTTAAGCACAGAACGCGCTGCTAAATGATTACGAGTAGAAGTGAGAATTTCCGCTTCTCGTTCTAAACGAGCAACTGTATCCTGGATTTCTAATAATGCTTGCTGTTCGGGAGCAACACCATAGAGATTACTCGCTATCCAATAAGATAGTTCTGTGGGTAAATCTGGTAAATCGTTTGGTAATTCAATTTCTTGTTCTGTTAATTTGGCTGAGAGACGAACCACATCCCGCAACAGTTGTTCTACCTCAGATGCTAAAGGACGTAAATCCTTAGCTGGTGGTTGATCTTCAATCCATTCTACCAAACCAACGCGATAAGGCTTTTCGCGGACATATTCTAAAACCCGAAATCTTTGTTGTCCTAAAGCTAATAGCTTGATTCTGTCATCAGGTAGCCGCTGATAATGAAGAATTTCGGCACAACAACCAACATTAGCAATTGTCCCTTTGGTGGGATCAATCATCAATACCCCAAATCGGCGATCGCTCTCCAAAATCGTATTCATCATGATTCTGTAGCGAAATTCAAAGATATGTAGAGGTAATGGTCTGGTCGGAAATAGAACCACTTCGGGTAATGGGAATAGAGGTAGTTCACGCACTGCAATTTTAGAGGAAGATGTCATGGTTATTTGAGTATAAATTGTATTCTTAAAGTATTATATTTTTCTCTAATTTACCCGCACTTTGTTTATATTTTATCATTAAGAAAACAAGAGATCCCCGACTTTTCTAAAAAGTCGGGGATCTTATTTATTGACTAATGACAAACTTACAATTTGACTTCAATATCTACACCAGAAGGTAAATCTAGCTTCATGAGTGCATCAATGGTTTTAGAAGAAGGCTGGTAAATGTCAATAATCCGGCGATGGGTGCGGGTTTCAAAGTGTTCGCGGGAATCTTTATCTACGTGAGGCGATCGCAGTACGCAATATATCTTGCGTTTTGTGGGTAAAGGAATTGGTCCGATAGCTGTGGCGTTGGTACGGTTAGCGGTGTCTACAATCTTCTCGCAAGATGTATCTAATAAACGTCGGTCAAATGCCTTTAAACGAATTCTAATCTTCTGCTGCTGTAGAGTTGCCATGTTTAGTTTTCCAGGTTCGGTAAATTTTAGACTTTAGATTTTAGATTTTTAGATGTTAAATTCCATCCCAAATCTGAAATTTAAAATTGTTTATGGGAATAGAAAGGAGCAGAGATTATATAATTCATCTCTACTCCTTTTGAATAAGAGCAAAAAGGTGAGTGTTATTTCAAGATTTTAGCGACAACGCCAGCACCGATAGTCCGTCCACCTTCACGAATAGCGAAGCGCATACCTTGTTCAATAGCGATCGCATTGATCAATTCTACTGTTACCTTGATGTTATCGCCAGGCATAACCATTTCCACATCTTTACCATCACTATCGGTAAAGGCTTTGATTGTACCAGTTACATCAGTTGTCCGCACATAGAACTGAGGACGATAACCGGAGAAAAATGGTGTTTTCCGACCACCTTCTTTCTCTGTTAAAACGTAAACTTCACCTTCAAACTGAGTGTGAGGTGTAATTGAGCCTGGTTTAGCTATTACCATACCCCGCTCAATGTCTTCCTTTTTCATACCGCGTAGTAGTACACCCGCGTTATCCCCAGCCATACCTTGATCAAGGCTCTTCTTGAACATTTCGATCCCAGTGACTGCGGTAGTCTTGGTATCTCTGATACCTACCAATTCTACAGTATCACCGACTTTAACAACACCACGCTCAATCCGTCCAGTAGCCACAGTACCGCGACCTGTGATGGTGAACACATCTTCTACAGCCATCAAGAAGGGCTTATCTATAGCCCGCTCAGGAGTGGGAATGTAAGCATCTACAGCATCCATCAATTCATAGATCTTATCTACCCACTTATTCTCACCGCGCTGGGTTTTAGGATTCTCAGTCATTGCTTGCAGAGCTTGTAGACCTGAACCTTTGATAATGGGAATATTGTCACCATCGAAATCATAGTCGGTGAGCAGTTCCCGCAATTCCATTTCTACCAATTCCAGCAATTCCTCGTCATCCATCATATCTTCCTTGTTCAAGAAGACGACCAGACTAGGAACACCCACTTGTTTTGCCAAGAGGATGTGTTCACGGGTTTGGGGCATAGGACCATCTGTGGCTGCAACTACGAGGATGCCTCCATCCATTTGCGCCGCACCAGTGATCATGTTTTTCACATAGTCAGCGTGTCCAGGACAATCTACGTGAGCATAGTGGCGTTTTTCGGTTTCATACTCAACGTGGGCAGTATTGATTGTAATACCCCGTGCCTTTTCTTCAGGTGCATTATCAATTTGGTCATAGCCTTTAGCCACAGCGTTACCCATAGCCGCTAAGGTCATTGTAATGGCTGCTGTTAAAGTAGTTTTGCCGTGGTCAACGTGACCAACAGTACCGATATTAACGTGAGGTTTATTTCTTTCAAACTTTGCGCGTGCCATGAATAATCGTTTCCTTTTTTAATTAAGCGTTCCCTTTACTTTTTGAAATGATGCCCTCAGCCACGCTGCGAGGCACCTCTTCGTAGGTACTAAACTCCATTGTAAAGATACCTCGACCTTGGGTTTTCGACCGGATATCAGTGGCATAACCAAACATGGTTGCCAATGGAACTTTCGATACCACTTTTGCCAGTCCCTGTTCAGTGCTTTGGCTTTCAATCTGTCCCCGACGGGAGATTAAATCACCAATCACGTTACCGATGTAGTCTTCAGGTACTTCAACTTCAACTTTCATGATCGGCTCTAAGATCACAGGAGAGGCTTTTGTAGCCGCTTCCTTGATTGCCATAGAACCGGCAATTTTGAAAGCCATTTCTGAAGAGTCTACATCATGGTAAGAACCATGTATTAATGTGGCTTTGACATCAATGAGTGGATATCCAGCTAAAATACCAGATTCACAACATTCTTTCATGCCCTGTTCAGCCGGTCCTATGTACTCTTTAGGTACAATCCCACCGACAATTTTAGAAACAAAGACAAAACCTGTACCGGGTTCACCTGGTTCTAAATTGATCACCACGTGACCGTACTGACCCTTACCACCACTCTGGCGGATAAATTTACCATCAATTTTCTCGACGGCTTTGCGAATGGTTTCGCGGTAAGCCACTTGGGGCGCACCAACGTTTGCTTCTACTTTAAATTCCCGTAACATCCGATCTACGAGAATTTCTAGGTGCAATTCTCCCATGCCCGCAATTACGGTTTGGTTGGTTTCTGGATCAACACGCACACGGAAGGTGGGGTCTTCTTCACTCAAAGATTGCAGAGCCTTGGAAAGCTTGTCCATGTCGTTCTTGGTTTTGGGTTCAACCGCTACCGAGATCACAGGCTCAGGAATAAATAGGGATTCCAAAATTACTGGTGAACCTTCATCACAAAGGGTATCACCTGTCAAGGTGTCTTTTAATCCCAATGCAGCACCTAAATCACCTGCCCGTAGTTCATCCACGTCTTGTCGGTCATCTGCTTTCATTAGCACTAACCGAGAAATTCGTTCTTTTTTATTCTTGCTGACGTTAAGAACGTAACTACCTTTCTTCAGCACACCAGAATAAACACGAACGAAGGTGAGGCGACCATAAGGATCAGCCATAATCTTAAATGCCAAAGCTGATAATGGTTCTTCATCATCAGCATGACGTTCAACGGGATCACCGTTGAGCAGTGTGCCTTGAATTGGTGGAACTTCCAGTGGTGATGGTAGGTAATCTATCACCGCATCCAACATCAATTGCACGCCTTTGTTCTTAAAGGCTGAACCGCAAAGCACTGGTACGATTGTCCCAGCAATTGTTCCTTTACGGAGAGCAGTACGGATTTCTGCTTCTGTCAGTTCTTCGCCATCGAAGTACTTATTCATCAGCGTGTCATCAGTTTCTGATACTGCTTCTACCAACTTGGTGCGGTATTGGGCTGCTTTTTCGGCTAGTTCGGCGGGAATTTCTATGGTTTGGATATCAGTTCCTTGATCGTTTGTGTACATATATGCACACATTTTCACCAAGTCTATAATCCCTTTAAATTCAGTTTCACTACCGATAGGCAGTTGAATAGCAATGGCGTTAGCTCGCAAGCGATCGACCATTTGGTCATGCACTCTATAGAAGTTCGCACCAGTGCGATCCATCTTATTAATAAAGGCAATGCGAGGGACTTTATAGCGGTCTGCTTGTCGCCATACTGTTTCTGATTGTGGTTGGACACCACCTACGGAACAAAATACAGCGATTACACCATCTAATACTCGCATGGAACGTTCAACTTCAATTGTGAAGTCCACGTGACCGGGAGTATCAATAATGTTAATTTGATGATCATTCCAACTGGTACTAATGGCAGCAGCAGTGATGGTAATTCCCCGCTCCCGTTCCTGTTCCATCCAGTCTGTAACAGCAGTTCCTTCGTGAACTTCGCCAATTTTATGAATGATCCCAGAGTAAAATAATATTCTCTCTGTTGTCGTTGTTTTGCCCGCATCTATATGCGCCGCAATACCGATATTGCGTACTTTCTCTAGCGGGTTCGTGCGTGCCACAGTTACCTCCTAACGTTGTCGCCTCATGATATCTTGTATATTACTCTTTGTTAAGATTCTATACTTTTACGGAAAACCGTCTTTTTTTGTTAGCCTAGCTAGGCAGTTGCCTTTTTGGGCATTAGCTATAAATTCTACGATATACCGCACACGAGAAGACGATATATCGTTTTTCTAGTTAGTAACGATAATGTGCAAACGCTTTGTTCGCTTCCGCCATCCGATGTGTTTCTTCGCGCTTACGAATAGCACTACCAGTTTCATTCGCAGCATCCATTAATTCATTAGCTAGTCTCCCAGCCATAGTTCTTCCTGGACGTTGGCGAGAATACTGCACCAACCACCGCAACGCTAGGGTAGTACCGCGATCTGTACGTACTTCCATTGGTACTTGGTAAGTTGCTCCACCAACTCGGCGAGCTTTTACTTCTACTAATGGTGTAGCGTTACGCACTGCTTTTTCAAAAGTTTCTAATGGACTTCCACCAGTGCGTTCTTCAATAGTTTTCAAAGCGTCATAAACTATTCTTGCGGCAATTGATTTTTTGCCATGACGCATTATCCGTCGCATCATCATGCTGATTAGGCGACTATTATACACTGAGTCAGGCGGGACTGCACGCCTTTGACTAACACCACGACGAGACATACTTCATCCTTGAATACGGAATTTGACCACGAAATTATATGCTATCAGAACACAGGAAACTAAAAGCGGTTTAATTAGCCGCTGATTTTTCCTGCATTTTCCTTTATGGCTTGCGCCATGCGATCGCTATCAGTTGAGAGGAGGCTGAATTAATTCACTTATTATCTGCTACCAGACACAGAAGACGACAACGTAATCAACTTTAAAATTTAGATTAAAGTGCTGTTATCGTTGACAAGATTATCTTCTCCAAACTCATACAACTTGTTTTTATGCCAGATCCAGTTTGATTTTCTGAAAAAAAATTCGTTACTGCTGGTTTATTACGCAGTTTGCAGGGAGGACGATTAACCGTATTTAACGCGATTAACCGCCGCCTACCTATTTTTTACCTGCTTTTGGGAGCTTAGTTCCATATTTGGAACGGCCTTGTTTGCGGTCTTTAACTCCGGCTGTATCTAATGTGCCACGAATAATGTGGTATCTAACTCCGGGCAAGTCTTTGACCCGACCACCACGAATCATAACTACGGAATGTTCTTGTAAGTTATGACCGATACCTGGGATGTAAGCTGTTACTTCAAATCCAGAGGTAAGTCTTACCCTGGCTACCTTGCGGAGTGCTGAGTTAGGCTTTTTAGGTGTAGTTGTGTATACTCTGGTGCAAACGCCTCGCCGTTGCGGGCATTGCTTCAGAGCAGGGGACTTGGTTTTTTGACGCGCTAGTTCGCGTTCACTACGTATTAGCTGCTGTATTGTTGGCATGAGTTACAGCGCGTGAAGCTGCTTTATGATCTAAGTTTTAACAAATCCTGATTATATCTTTTTTTTTGATTTTCTGTCAATCATTTTTGGGAGGGAATAGGGAA